>DASTVC010000326.1:0-7099 GCA_035759295.1 Longimicrobium sp.
TCAAGATTCACGTAGCTGAACAGCACCGGCTGCTCCGCTTCGATTCCGCGCATCCAAGGCTCCTGGGCTTGAAGTTGCCTCAGTTTACAGCCTTGCCTTCGCCCACGAAAGTGGACGGTGATTTTTTAGAACCCTGCTAAGCGAGCGGAGGGGGCGCGGCTCGGCGCCCGCATAGATGCACGGACCCGCCCGCGTGACGGCCTCGCGGGCGATCAAGCAGATAGACAGGACCGGGATGTTCATCCTCTGCACCAACGACGACGGCTACCTCGCGCCCGGCATCGGCATCCTGGCCGGCGCGGCCCGGACCCTGGGCGACGTGCACGTCGTGGCGCCCGACCGCGAGCAGAGCGCCACCAGCCACTCGCTCACCATGCACTTTCCCCTGCGCGCCCGTAAGGTGCGCGACGGGGTGCACCACGTGGACGGCACGCCCACCGACTGCGTGGCGCTGGCCGTGGGCGCCCTGCTGGAGCGCAAGCCCGACCTGGTGGTCAGCGGCATCAACCACGGCCCCAACATGGGCGAGGACGTGCTCTACTCCGGCACCGTCGCCGGCGCCATGGAGGCCACCATCCTGGGCATCCCCGCCATCGCCGTCTCTTACGCCGGCCGCGAGTCCGAGCACATGGCGGGCTACGGGCCGCTCCTCGAGAAGCTGCTGCCGCAGATGGTGCGTTCCGGCGCGTTTCCCCGCGAGACGCTGCTGAACGTGAACCTGCCGCCCATCGACGCGTCGCAGGTCAAGGGCGTGCGGGTGACGCGGCTGGCACGGCGCGTCTACATCGACTCGCTGACCAAGGCGGTGGACCCCAGCGGAAAGCCGTACTTCTGGATCGGCGGGGGCGAGGTGGAGTGGAACGCGCCCGAGGGGACGGACTTTCACGCCATCAACACCGGCCACGTAAGCGTGACCCCGCTGCACCTGGACCTGACCAACCACGCCCTGCTGGCCGACGTGGCCGCGTGGGACCTGCGGGTATGACGGACCGGTACGAGGGCCAGCGCCGCGCGCTGATCGGCATCATGCAGGAGCGCGGGGTGCGCGACCTGAACGTGCTGCGCGCCTTCGACACCATCCACCGGCACGAGTTCGTCCCCGACTCCATGCGCCACCACGCGTACCAGGACGCGCCGGTGCCCATCGGCTTCGGGCAGACGGCGTCGCAGCCGTCGCTGCAGGCGCTCTACATGCAGGTGCTCGACCTGCAGCCGAGTGACAAGGTGCTGGAAGTGGGGACGGGATGCGGGTTTCAGACGGCGGTGCTGGCGCAGCTGGTGGACCGCGTGTACTCGGTGGAGCGCCTGGGCGCGCTGGCGACGCGTGCGCGGGAAAAGCTGGATGCGCTGCGGATCAGCAACGTGGCCATTCTGGTGGGCGACGGGACCATCGGGTGGAGCCGGTACGCGCCGTACGACGCCATCCTGGTGGCGGCGGGCGGTCCGGAGATCCCGCGGCCGCTGATGGAGCAGCTGGCGGAGGGCGGTCGGATGCTGATTCCCGTGGGCTCGCGGGAGATGCAGCGGCTGATGCTGGTGGAGCGCAGCGGCGACACCTTCGCGCAGCGCGAGGTGCTGGAGTGCACCTTCGTGCCGCTGCTGGGCCGCTTCGGCTGGTCGAGCGACGCGTCCTGATCCCGCGCGTCCGCGACCGCCGCGCGGCGCGTCATCTGTAGATTTTCGTTGACAGTCCGCCCGATCCGCCGTACGTTCCCGGTGCACACACCACCACTTTCGCAGCCTCGCCGCGCCCGGAGCACGCCTCCCCGCGCCGCCCGGTCCCGCACCCGCGAGCACACATGAGCCAAGGCGATTCCCTGGACGGCTTCGTCTTTCCGCCGTTCATCCCCCCCGCGGCCGCGCGCCCGACCCCGCCCGCAGCGCCCGCCCCCGTGGCCGAAGCCCCGCCCGCCGAGCCGCAGTCCGGCGCACCGCGGGCGACCATGCCGTGGGACGTGGAGACGCCCATCGTCCGCGAGTCGGCCGCGGCGGCGGAGCCCGCGGAGGACGAGGACCTGCCCTGGCTGGAGCGCCCCGAGCCGCGCGAAGCCGCCGCCGAGGCGCCCCCCGCCCCGGCCGCCGACGCGGAGCCCGCGCAGGACGAGGCGTTCCCCGACTGGCTGGCCTGGGACGACCGCGACCTGGACGAAGCGCGCTCCGAGGCGGCGGAGGTGGCGCCGGTGGACGGGCTGGAGGACTTCGTTCCCGCGGATGACCTGGGCGAATTCCTCGCCGCGCCGCCTGCCGTCGAGTGGGCGGAGGCCGCGCCCGAGCCCGCGCAGGCGGATGCCGCGGATTCCTCCTCCTGGTCGCTGGATGCGCCGGAGGCCGTGGAACCGCCGATCCTGGCGGAAACCTCCGCGGAGCTGACGTTCGACTCACCGGAGTCCGCCGCGGACGCGGAGCCCGCCTTCGACGTCACAATGGATGATGGCGCGCTGACCTTTGCCGCCGCAGAGACGCCCGCTTCCGTCGCGGACGCCGAGCCGGTGGCTGTCGCGGGGGACCCGTTCGTCGCCGACACGGAAGCCGTGATCGCCGCGGAGGCCGACCCGTTCAGTCTCCCCGCCGTGCACGAAGCCGAGTTGCCGGTCGACGTCGCGCCGGCCGCCCCGAGCGCGGGCATCGCGGCCAGCGGCGCCTTCACGGACGTGGCGGCGCGGCTGGAGGACATCGCCCGCACCCTGCGCGAGCGCCCGGACGACCTGCTCTCCGGCAGCGCCTCCGACCCGCTCGCCCTTCTCGTGGCCGGCTACGTGATGGGCTACGGCGCGCGGCGATAGACGCATCGTCCGCAGGGCACGCGCGACCCTCTCCCGCCCGACGGGGGAGGGTCGCGTCCGTTCGGCGCGCGTGTGTTCGGTCGACGGTGGCGGGGACGGCTGCGTCCGCGAGAGAGCGCATGCGGAAATGCCCTACGGAGGGCTTGATGTACACACGATGTCCTGATTCGGTATTGATTCGGTTTATGTTCGGTATTATCTTCGGGGAGGACGGATGCCCCATGCATCGCGTTCCGGCCTCTCGGAAGAAGGATACCGGAGATGAAGGACCAGACCCCTGAAGATCCACGGAGCGCGAGCATCCGCCGCGTGCGCGAGGTCGCCGCGGCGCGTGTGGAGAACACCTCGCTGCGCGGCGTGGCGCGCGAGATCGGCATGAGCCCCATGGGGCTGCGGAATTTCATCCACGGCACGGCGCCGTACTCGCCCACGCTGCGCCGCCTGCGCAACTGGTACGTGCGGTACGCCGCCGAGCGGCCGGGCGCCGTGGAGCGTGAAGAGGCGACCGCCGCGCTCTCCGTGCTGGTGCACGACATGGATTCCGCCCCGCGCCGGCAGGCCGCGGTAACCGTGCTGGACGCCGTTGCGCTCGGCTACGAGCAGAGCGGCGTGGTGAAACCCGCGTGGGTGGCGGAGTTGCGGACGCGCTACGAGGGCTGATCCATCGCAGGATGGCGCGCGTCCCGGCGGATTCGGTGATGGCTGCGCCGCGCTCCGCTGGCGGGTACGGTATGGATGTGATCTCGAGAGGGAGCCCGCGGGTGGCACGTACGCCATCCGCGGGCTCTTCTTTTCGACCCAGGTAGGCTCACACGGAGGGCACGGGGGACACGGAGACTCCGTGTTCTCCGTGCCCTCCGTGTGAGTCAAAGCGTCAGTCGGATTCGATATCAGCGTTGCTGCGAGAGGCGGCCGACGAGCGCCTCCAGCTCCGCCAGGCGCGCGTCGGTCGCGGTCTGGTGCTCACGCAGGGCGGCCATCTCCGCTGTCAGGCGCTCGACTTCGGCGGCCGCGGCGCGCAGCTCCGCGGTCCGCGTCTCCAGCGCCTTGACGGCGGCGAAGTTCACGCCGGCGATGTCGAGCAGGCCGATGCTGCGCTCGTCGCTCCCCAGGCCGAACGCCGCCCGGAAATCCTCCGCGAACGGCCCCAGGTGGCGCACGCCGCCCGGCTCGTCGATGTAGCTCCACGTGTTGACGGGCACGCCGCGGATGCGCGACAGCAGGTCTTCGCCATCCACCCCCGCGAAGTTCTCCTTGAGCGTGCGGCTGGACGAGCAGCTGAACGCCCCCGAGCCCGCGGGCAGGTTGCACCCGGTGGTGAGGGTGGCGTTGGTGCGGAAGCGGAAGCCCCCCGCCGCGCGCACGGCGAACTCGTTGTTCACGACGGCCAGCAGCGAGTCGGTGGTGGACGCGTCGCCGCGGACGAACGCGCCCGAGTGGCCGTTGGCCGAGGCCCGGTACCCCAGGGCGGTGCTGTAGTCCGCATCAGCCGTCACGCGGTAGCCGAGCGCCACCGAGCCCTGGCCGCCGGCGTTGGCCAGGAACCCCACGGCCAGGCACGCGAACCCGCCGCAGCGCGTGTTCGCGCCGGCGGCAAAGCCGACCGTGCCGTCCACGACGTTGTTGCTCCCGAACGCCACACCCACGATGCCGCTGACGTTGTTTCCATCCCCGAACGAAAAGGAGCCGTACCCGGTGGCCACGGTGTTGAAGCCGCCCGCCCACGAGTAGAAGCCGATGTTCGGGTCGTCCCACTGGTCGATGGACACGCCGCCGGCGCGGAACGCCGCCCGGTTCGGAAACCACATCATCCGGAACCCCGCCCCGGACACCGGGATGTCGCCGACGCCCAGCGTGCCCAGCGCCGCCACGCCGCCGGCGCTGTCGACGAAGAAGCGGTTGGAGATGGGGCTGCCGCTGCGCAGCCGCAGCAGGTAGCGGCCGCCGATCCCCAGGTTGGGCACGGCCCAGGCAAAGCGCACGTGCGAGGGCGCCACGCAGTCGGCGTGCGTATCGGGCGTGCCGATGCGGTACACGTTGCCCGTGGTGGGCACGTAGCAGGCACGGATGGAGTCGACCTGGGCGGCGGCGGGACTCGCGGCGGCGGCCAGCGTTCCGGCGGCCAGCGCGGCGATCAGGAAGCGGTTGCGCATGGAATGCCCCTGGAGTGGAAGGAATCGATCTCGATGGGGGATGTTGTCCGGCCCGCGCTCAGGAGGCGGGGAAGAGCACGTCGGCGTTCACCAGCACCAGCCGCAGGGCGGCCACCTCCACCGGGCTGGTCTCGGGCGCGGAGTGCTCCAACGCGTTCAGCGTGCCGGTGGCGCTGTCGATGGCGTCGCGCACCGCGGCCGTGTTGCCCGCGCGCACCGCGTCGGCCAGCCGGGCGAAGGCCTGGTCCACGCCACGGATGGCGCCGGTGGTGCCCAGGGTGGGGATGACGCGGCTGCGGGCGTCGTCCACCGCATCCGCCAGTCCCGGCCTGAGGTTGATGGCCGCCGCGGACACGGCGTCGGCGCTTCCGGACAGGGGCGCCGTCAGCGTGGCGGGGTTGTCGACGCAGCCCGCCAGGCCCGCGGCGATGAGAGGGACTGCCAGGGGTGTTCGCTTCATGGCAACCTCCGGTGGTGGGGTGGGGCTCGTACCGAACGCAGACGCGGCGTGTGTGCGGCGGCGGGTTCGGTGCGACCGAGGCGCGTTCCCGGGCGGGAGCCACGGGGGTGCGGCGCGACAGGGAAATCAGGCAGGGTGAGGCAGGTTTCTGCGGATCGTGCGGCTTGCTACAAAGGAGGGATCATCAAAATCTGTTCCGGAACAGGTGTTCTTCTACGTTTGTTTTGACCCATTCGCATCCATAGTATTTGCAGCCTGATTTCGAGCGATCGTGTATGCGACACCGTATGCTCCACACGTGTGAACATGTGGATTTTACATAAGATAGGGTTGAATCAAGATGGTGGATGTGTGCCGGAACTGTGGGCGGCGAGACGATCGCGCCGCGAGGTTTTGTCCCGCCGGAACCCTGTGGAACGCTTCGTCGAACGCCTTGCCCGGGACTGCCGATGG
Source organism: Longimicrobium sp. (assembly GCA_035759295.1). Taxonomy (GTDB): domain Bacteria; phylum Gemmatimonadota; class Gemmatimonadetes; order Longimicrobiales; family Longimicrobiaceae; genus Longimicrobium. The sequence continues at coordinate 5,850 of DASTVC010000326.1, forward strand.
CGCGGGGGAGGACACGGTGTCTCGCCTCGCTCCAATCGGTGAGCGGGTGATCGGGTGATCGGGTGATCGGGTGAGCGGGTGAGCGGGTGAGCGGGTGAGCGGGTGAGCGGGTGAACGGGTGAACGGGTGAACGGGTGAGCGGGTGAGCGGGTGAGCGGGTGAGCGGGTGAGCGGGTGAGCGGTGGCGTCTCGGTTGACCCCAGCCGGGTATTTCCCTAGATTTTGCGCCGATTGCCCTCGTAGCTCAGCAGGATAGAGCGCAGGATTCCTAATCTGGAGGTCGGGGGGTCGAGCTTTCGTTTACGACCCTGAGCTAAATGCCCGTAGGACGGCACCTTACGCCGCCTGCGGGTTTTCGTTTTTAGCTCAGGTCTGGAGCCAGTAACAAAACTCCAGTAACAAACGCAGAACCGTCCCTCCGGGTGCGCGGTACCCTCAAAGGTGAGAAGCCGCGGATCTGTACCTGCCCGGTCGGGGAACCAGAGGATGCCACGGGTAGCCAACAAGAGGGCGGGAGGGCTGGCGCCGGTCGGCGCGCAGGAGCCGCACGCGAGGCTGTATTGGAAGGACGGGCGCGCTTACATCGACGCGCGTGCCTGGGCGAAGTGGGGAGGCAGGCTGGAGGCGCTGGTCCAGCCGGGCGAGCGCGGGGCCACCAGGGACCCGGTCCAGGCCGCCCTGCTGTTCGCCCAGCGGCTCACCGAGCTGCGCGACCTCCGTGCCAAGCACCCGGACGGTCTGCCGGTGCCGGAGGAGGAGCCCGTGCCCGCCGCGTCCGCTGAAGACGAGCTGGACCGGATCGCCACCTTTGCCGGGTGGTACCTGGCGGAGAAGGCCATCCGCCCTGGGCGTAAGCGTGTCACCACGCGACACCTGGAGCAGCAGCGGAGCAAGCTGATCCACGCCGCGCGCTTTTTCGCGAAGAAGCGGGGAAAGGTGCTGCTGCGCGAGTTGGAGCCGGCGGACATCCGCGAGTACATGAAGGAACTGCGCACCACCCCGCCGGCGCGTCTGCGCGACCAGCCGGGCGGGTGCAGGGGCGTGCTCACGTCGACCACGCAGCGCCGCTACCTCGACACGCTTGGCGAGCTCCTGCAGGCCGCCGTCGCCGAAGGGCGCATCACCACCAACTGGGTGTACGAGCGCACGGACCTCCCCGCAGTTGATCCGAGCCCGACGAAGCACCTGGAGCTGTGGGAAGGTGCGCTCCTGCTGGAGGGCGCGCGGCGGCTCTACCCGCTCGACCGGCA
>DASTVC010000327.1:0-2609 GCA_035759295.1 Longimicrobium sp.
GCCAGCCCGGCGCCGCCCGCCAGCACCCCGGCGATGGTGGCGATGAGCCCCAGGCCGCCCTGCACGGCGCCGATGTCCGTCTGGCTGAACCCCGCCTTGAGCAGGAACGGCGTCGCCATCAGGTTCAGCATGGCGTCGCCCAGCTTGTACAGGACGATGAACGCCAGGATCACCAGCCCGTTGGCCACCCCCGTCCGCTTGAAGAAGTCGACGAACGGGTGCACCACGGCGTCGGCCAGCGAGGCCGGCCGACGCACGGGCACCTTTGGCTCCGGCGCGCGCAGCGTGGCCACCACCCCGATCAGCATCAGCCCGGCGATGAGCAGGTAGACGCGCGCCCACGGCATGTGGTCGGCCATGACGAACGCCGCCGAGCCCGTCACCAGCAGCGCGATGCGGTACCCCAGCACGCCGATGGACGCGCCGGGCCCGCGCTCCGGCTCGTCCAGCACGTCGATCTTGTAGGCGTCGAAGGCGATGTCCTGCGTGGCGCTGAAGAACGCCACCGCCACCGCCGCCACCGCCAGCCACTGCAGCGAGCGCTGGGGATCCTGCAGCGACATCGCCGCGATCGCCAGCAGCAGCCCCACCTGGGTGATGATCAGCCAGCCGCGCCTGCGCCCCAGGAACCCCGGCGAGTAGCGGTCGATGAGCGGCGACCAGATGAACTTGAAGGTGTACGGCGCCCCCACCAGGCCGAACAGGCCGATGGTGGTAAGGTCCACCTTCTCCTGGGTCATCCAGGCCTGCAGCGTCTTGCTGGTAAGGTACAGCGGCAGGCCGGACGCAAACCCCAGGAACAGGATGGCGGCCATCTTGGGCTGCCCGAACACCCGCAGGAGCGATGGGGAGCGCTGCTGGTTCAAGGTGCCTCGCGGGGTGGGGATTGTGGGTCAGGGCACTCGGCGTCGCGCGGTGCGCAAGTTGAGCGCCAACTGCGGGGAGCTGCAGGGGACAGGGACTAGGGGACGGGGAATAGGGAATAGGGAATAGGGAATAGGGGATAGGGAATAGGGGATAGCGCGGCGGATGAGCGTGTGGGGTTTGGATGCGGTTCCGTGGGGAAGGCAACGTCGCCGGATGATGACCGGCATTCCGCCGCCACCACGGGTTGAAACCCGCGGCTGGAACGGCCACAAGCCCCGCCCGGGGCTCGCGGAGCTCGCCCGGCGGGGCTTCACCCGCTCGGGTCGTCAGGGGCCGGCGCGCCGGCGAGGCTATCGTGCGCGACGGGCGGTCGACGAAGTGCGAGGGCCGCCCGCGCGAGCGGTTGACGCCCGGTTTTGCGAGGAACGAGCAAAGACCGGGCTTCTGGCCGTTCTAGCCGCGGGTTTCAACCCGTGGCGGCGACGCGCGGTTTCCTCGGCAAACACACCGACCCTCGACCACGCACCCTCGTCCCGCTCTACCGATCTAATCCTCCCGCCAGCCCCACCATCCCCCCGCGCTGGCCCGTGAGCCACGCCACCGCGGCCTCCTGCATGATCGCCTCGCCGCCCCAGCCGGCCAGCAGGTTGCTCGCCGTGGGGATGTCGGCGGCGAGGCGGGGATGGCTGAAGAGGATAACGGTGGCGTCGGGATGCTCCGCCGTGATCGTGCGGACGCGCTCCCTGGCAGCCGCGCTGATGCCCGGGCGGCCTTTCCAGGCGCGGATGTCGGAGTAGAGCGCGACGATCGGCGCGCCGTCGTCGGCGATCTCCACGCCGGCGGCGCGCAAGGCCGCGGGAAAGGCCAGGCGCGGATACGGCGGCCAGGGTCCGCCCCCGTCGTCCTCGATCTCCTCGATGCGGATGCGGCCCGCCGGCAGCCGCGGCTCACCCCGGCAGACGCGCAGGCTGTCGATGGCGATCTCCAGCGCCCAGCGCCGGTCGTCCTCCCCGCCCCACGCGGCGTCCACCGGCCCCGCCACCCGATCCGCCGCCGCCGCGATCCGCCGCAGCGCCTCCGCGATCCGCGCACGCGGCAGCCGGCCGTCTTCCACCGCCGCCTGCACCTCGCGGATCACGGCGTCGTTGTCCTGCGGATACAGCAGCAGGTCGCAGCCGGCCGCCAGCGCCTGCACGGAGGCCGCCGCCTCGCTCCCGCCCTCCGTCATCCCCTCCATGATGATGGCGTCGGTCACCACCAGCCCGTCGTAGCTCATCTCGCCGCGCAGCAGTCCTTCCAGGATCGGCGCGGAGAGGGTCGCGGGGCCGCCGTCGTCCAGCGCGGGATAGACCACGTGCGCCGTCATCATCGAATCCACCCCGGCCGCGATCGAGGCGCGGAAGGGTTTGAGGTCCTCTTCCAACTCCGCGCGCGAGGCGTGCACGGCGGGACGCTCGATGTGCGAGTCGCCGACGGTGCGGCCGTGCCCGGGAAAGTGCTTGGCGCACGAGAGCGCGCCGCCGCGGGCGCATCCGCGCACCCACGCCGCCACGTGCCGCGCCACGCCGTCCGGCTCCGAGCCGAACGCGCGCACGCCGATGATGGGGTTCTCCGGCTCCAGGTCCACGTCGGCGACGGGGGCATAGATCCAGTTCACGCCCAGCGCGCGCGCCTCGCGGGCCGTCAGCTCGCCCGCGCGCTCCGTGAGCGCCTCGTCGTTCAGCCAGCCGAGCGCGGCGGCG
>DASTVC010000328.1:0-4832 GCA_035759295.1 Longimicrobium sp.
GGTACTCGGTACTCGGTACTCGGTACGCGGTACGCGTCTCTCAACCGATCCGCGCGTTCAGCCAGGCCGCCACGTCCGCGACGACCTGATGGCGATCCTTCTCGTTCAGCGACTCGTGCTGAAAGCCTTCATACCGCTTGACCTCCACCTCACCCGGGAAGGCGCTGGCGAAGCGCGCCACGGCCTCCGGCAGCACCACGCGGTCCGCCGTGGGGGCGAGGACGAGGAGAGGGATGCGGATGCCCTCCGGCTTCTCGAACGCGCCACGGATGGCGGCCACCATCTCGGTGTACAGCCGCGGCGTGATGGTGTTGTGCAGCAGCGTGTCGGCGCGGTACGCCGCTTCGTAGCCCGGCGCCGTGGACAGCATGGCCGTCTCGATCTCGTTGTGGAACGGCAGCCACGGGACCACGCGCGACAGGACGCCCGAGAGCGCCACCTTCCACCGCGGCGCCTCTACCGCGATCCCCACCAGCGGCGCGGAAAGGATGGCGCCGCGGTACCCCGCCTCCGGGTGCGTCTGCAGGTGGTGGATGGCGATCAATCCGCCCATCGAGTGCCCCAGCAGAAACAGCGGTATCCCCGACGGATGTTCCTTCGCGATCGCGGCGCGGAAAGTTTCGAAGTCGCGCACGAATTCGCCGAAGTGCGCCACGTGCCCGCGCCGCCCGCCGGAGCGTCCGTGCCCCCGGTGGTCGATGGCGTGGACGGTGATGCCGTGCGCCGCCAGGTCCTCCGCCACCTGCGCGTACCGCCCGCCGTGCTCGCCCAGCCCGTGGGAGACGAGGAGGACGGCGCGCTCCGCCGGGGCGGGCCAGGAGCGGTAGTGCAGTTGCACGCCGTCGTCCGCGTGCAGCTCGCCCGTCCGCTCCAGCGTCGCGCTCATGGCCGGCGGGCCCGGTGGATGGAGGTCACGCCGCGTTACGCCCGGTGGAGAGCTTGCGGAAGTCGCGCAGGTAGATGTACAGCGAGTACACCGTCAGCACCACGGCGATGGCCAGCGCGACGGAGGTAAAGGCGGCGTGGAACCACTTCCAGGCGCGCCACGTCCCCCCGTTCCACCCCCGCTCGCGCGCCGCCGACTGCAGCGCGTACCACAGGATCGCCGCGCCGATGAAGATGTTCTGGAACACCGCCTTCAGCTTCCCGGCCTTCCCCGCCGCCAGGATCACGTTGCGCCGCGCCGCAAAGCCGCGGAACACGGTGATGAACGCCTCGCGCCCGAAGATGATGAGCACGATCCACAGCGGGAACGTCCATCCCAGCCAGGGAAAGGGCGTCTCCCGCTCCGTGTAGTGGTTCAGCACGTAGAAGGGAACGAAGGTCAGCCCCAGCAGCAGCTTGTCGGCCAGCGGGTCCATCAGCTTGCCGAAGTCGCTCACCAGGTTGCGCGAGCGCGCCAGGTGCCCGTCCCACAGGTCGCTGAAGGCGGCGGCAAGGAAGACGATGAAGGCGCCGATCCGCCAGCCGGAGTGGTCCGTCATCAGCATGGGCGCCACCCCCAGCGCCAGGAAAATGCGGCCCAGCGTGATCGCGTTGGGAAGGTTGCGCCAGGCCATGGGGTTGCCGCGTGTGGTTAGCTGAGGGACTTGATGACCAGCTTGCTCACCGCCTTCAGCGTGTCGAACACGCCGATCCCGCGCACCGCCACCGCCTCGAAGTGCGGCACCAGGTTGGGGTTGAGCTCGCGCTGCAGCTCGTCGAGCGACGAGATGTTGGGCAGGTCGCGCTTGTTGTACTGGATGACGAACGGAATCTCGCGCAGGTCCAGCCCGTACTCGGCCAGGTTTTCGTACAGGTTGTGCATGGACTCGATGTTGGCGTCCAGCCGCTCCACCTGGCTGTCGCCTACGAACACCACCCCGTCCACCCCCTTGAGGATGAGCTTGCGGCTGGCGTTGTAGTACACCTGTCCCGGCACCGTATACAGGTGGAAACGAGTCTTGAAGCCGCGGATGGCGCCCAGATCCACCGGCAGGAAGTCGAAGAAGAGCGTGCGCTCCGTTTCCGTGGCCAGCGAGATGAGCTTGCCGCGGGTGTTGGGCGCCACCTTCTCGTACACGTACTCCAGGTTGGTGGTCTTGCCGCACAGACCCGGCCCGTAGTACACGATCTTGCAGTTGATCTCGCGCGAGGCGTAGTTGATCATCGACATGGGCGGGCCTCCTAGAGATCGCCGAAGAGGCGGTCGATCTCGTCCTCCGCCTCGTCGGCGAAGCCGGCCTCCACCCGCGGGCCCTGCGGCGCCGCCGCGGAGCGCGCAAACATCTCGCTGAACACTTCCGACAGTTCCCGCACTACGGCCTTCACCTTGATCCGGATCATTCCGAGGGTGGTGCGGTTGTCGAACAGCACCACCAGGATCACGCGCCTGGCCACGTCGGCCAGGTACATGGACTCTTTCTCGCCCTGGTGAAAGAGCGAGCTGAACTCCGTTTCGCCGATCATCGTCGCCAGCTGGTCGTTGGCCGAAAAGTCGGCCGCGGCCAGCGACGCGAACGCCACCGAATCGAACTCCGGCTTTTCACCCGCCGTGGTCACCAGCTGCCCGGTGCGGTCCACCAGCAGCGCGCAGCGGGCCCCCGCATCGTACAGAAAGCTCTGCAGGATCCGTTCGATGCGGTGAAAGTCGCGCTCTTCGAAGCTCCAGCTGCTTGCCCCGGCCATCAGCCCACCTCCCGCGCCGCCAGGCCTTCTTCGAGCCGCTGCAGCACCGCCGCCGCGCGCTTGCGCAGCAGGGGGCGCTGCTCCCACGCCAGAAAGTCGCGCAGCAGCAGCACGGTGTCGACCGACGCCGGCACGCCGCCCAGGTACTCCAGCGCGGCCAGGCGGCGCAGGGGGTGGGGGCTGAACAGGTCGCGGCGGCTGCGGCTGATCTGGTCGCGCACCAGCAGCACGCCCACGGCGGCCGCGGCGGCGAGCGCCAGAGCAGCGACGGCTGCGGTGCGTACGATTCGCTTGCTTTCCATCACCCGGAGATGAGGGGTCGAACGGCGGATGGGGGGGTGAACGCCGACAAGGTAACGGGGCGCGCCCGAAAAAACAAAATGCCGCGATCGCTCGCGGCACCTGTCGTCCTTTCCGCCACGCGCGAGACGGCGGTCTACAGCTCCCGCCGGCCGTTCATCGCCTCCGCAATGGTCACGCCGTCGGCGTACTCCAGGTCGCCGCCCACCGGCAGCCCGCGCGCGATCCGGGTCACCCGCACCCCCAGCGGAGACAGGACGCCGCCCAGGTAGTTGGCGGTGGCCTCGCCCTCCACGCTCAGGTTGGTCGCCAGCACCACCTCGTGCACGCCGCCGTCCTCCACCCGGGCCAGCAGCGGCCGCACGTTCAGCTCCGCCGGGCCCACGCCGTCCAGCGGCGACAGGCGGCCGCCCAGCACGTGGTACAGCCCCCGGTACTCGCCCGTGCGCTCGATGGCCATGATGTCCGACGACTCCTCCACCACGCAAATGATGGAGCCGTCGCGCCGCGTGCTCTGGCAAATGGCGCACGGGTCCTGCTCGGACAGGTTTCCACATCGCGAGCACGGGTGCACCTTCTCGCGCACGTGGACGATGCTGCGCGCCAGGCGCCGCGCCTCGTCCTCGGGCGACTTGATCAGGTGGAACGCCAGCCGGAGCGCCGTCTTGCGCCCGATCCCCGGCAGGCGCGCCAGCTCTCCCACCAGCTCGTCGATGGCCGACAAGGAGCGGTCCCCCGGTCCTTTTAGAGGCCCGGCAGGTTGAACGGAAGCGGAAGGCCGCCGGAGAGCTTGACCATCTCCTCCTCCTCCAGCTTCTTGGCCCGGTTCTGCACCTCGTTCACCGCGGCCAGCACCAGGTCCTCGAGCATCTCGACGTCGCCGCCTTCCAGCACCGCCGGGTCGATCTTGATCGCGCGCAGCTTGCCGCGCCCGTCGGCGGTGGCCGTGACCATGCCGCCGCCGCTGCTGCAGGAGACGGTCTTCTGCCCCAGCTCGGTCTGAAGCTGCGACACGCGGGCCTGCACCTGCTGGCCCATCTGGAGAAGCTGCTGGATGTTGTTCATCTCGCTCTGCCGCGTTCTGCGGTACGGAATCAAATGAAAAGTGCCTGCGAACCGCCGAAAAGCCAATGCACGGCGCGGGCCCGCCTCCCCGGAACGGCAGGGGCGAAACCCGCGCTCAGTCAACCAGTTCCAGGTCCCACGCTTGTACCGCCGCCGCGAGAACCGGTTCCCCTTCCATCATGCGCTGCAGCCGGTCGCGGCGCGCGCTCTCGTTGGTGATGCGCGTGCCGGCCGGCCCGCCGGCGGGCGCCTGGCCCGCCACGTAGTGCACGGACACCTTGCGCCCCAGACGCTTGCCCAGCGCCTCTTCCACCGCGCGCTTGCTCCCCGCGCTGCTTACGTCCGGGATCAGCTGGGCGGAAGGCAGCTCCACTCGCGCCTGCCCGCCCTCCGCCGACACGCGGCTCACGGAGCGCAGGATCATCCGCAGGGCACCGGGGATGGCGGATGCGTCGGCCATCACCGACTTCCACGCGTCGTTCAGCGCCCGCCCGTCCAGCGGCCCGTCGCTCGACACGGCTGTGGCCGCTTCGGGGCGTACCACCTGTGGCGCAACCGGAGCGGGCGCAGGGGACGCAACGAACCGCTCGCGCGCCGGGGCGGCGTACGGCTGCCCCTCGTCCTGCGCCGGCATGTACCCGTCGAACTCCGGCGGCGGGATGTCGTCCATCGGCGGCGGCCCGTCGTACGCCGCGGGACGCGCCGCCGCCTGCCGCGGCGCGATGTCCACCACGGGCGCGGCGGGCGGAGGCGTCGGCGCGGGAGCAGCCGGTACGGGCGGAGCCGCAGCTGGTAGCGTC
>DASTVC010000329.1:0-3615 GCA_035759295.1 Longimicrobium sp.
TGATCTTCGCGGGCGTGTTCGTCGCCATTCGCGCGGGACGGTCGAGGCGGTCACCGACGCCATCGCCGGAGGATCAGGAGGTGGTGGAGCCGTGAGGGGGAAAAGTGCGTGAGTGCGTGAGTGCGTGAGTGCGTGAGTGCGTGAGTGCGTGAGTGCGGAAGTGCGAGAGTGGCGGATTCTGAAGGTGTGGCGAGCAGGATCGAGTATCGAAGCGTCCGCCCGCGGGAGCGAATGAATTCGCCGCTGGAAATTCGCAAAGTCCGCCTGCGCGGACTCGGCGGCCAGACGGTGTGCGGCGTTCCAGGCACCTGCGCGTCCGCAACCGGGTGATCAACCGATTCCATCCGCGGCCGCCCGGAGCTGACGTGACGATGCCACACCTGTCGTTGCTGGCTATTCCCTATTCCCTGTTCCCTATTCCCTCGTCATGCGTACACCGGTATCGCTGGCGCTGAACGCGGGGCCGGAGGCGCTGCGGATGATCCGCGAGCGTGGGCTGCGCGCGGAGGACGTGGACGTCGTCCCCGGGGCGGCGGGCGGGCCCAAGTGGCTGGTGCTAGAGGGGCTGGATCGCTTTCTGTTCGGCGAGTTCTTCAACCAGCCGCGCGATCGGCCGCTGCACCTGATCGGCTCGTCCATCGGCAGCTGGCGGACGGCGTGCATGGCGATGCGCGACCCCGCGGCGGCGGTGGAGCGGCTGCGCGAGGGCTACATCGAGCAGCACTACGCCACCAAGCCCAAGCCGTCCGAGGTGACGCGCGTGATCTCGGCCGTCATCGACGGAATGCTGGGGGAAAGGGGGGAGGAGGAGATCCTATCCCACCCGTGGGCGCGGCTGCACGTGATCACGGCGGAATGCCGGGGGTTGGCGGCCAGCGAGCGGGCGGCGGTGCAGATGCTGGGGCTGGCGGCCGCGGCGGCAGGCAACCTCGTCAGCCGGCGGATGCTGGCGCTGCAGATGCGGCGCGTGATCTTCAACACCGCGGGGGACGACAGCCCCTTCCGCGCGCTATCCGACCTGCCGACGCAGCACCGGCCGCTGACGCGCCAGAACCTGCGGCACGCGCTGCTGGCATCCGGATCCATCCCCATGGTGCTGCAGGGCGTGCCGATCCCCGGCGAGCCGCGCGGAATGCACCGCGACGGCGGGGTGATCGACTACCACCTGGACCTGGACTTCGGGCCCGGCGAGGGGCTGGTCCTGTATCCGCACTTCTACCCGCACGTGGTGCCCGGGTGGTTCGACAAGGGGCTGCGCTGGCGGCGGGCGCGGTGGACCAACTTCAGCCGCGCGCTGATCCTGGCGCCCACGGCGGAGTTCGTCGCGCGCCTTCCCGGCGGCAAGATCCCGGACCGCAACGACTTCTACCGCATGCCCGACGCCGAGCGCGTCCGCGTCTGGCGCGCCACCGTGGCCGCCAGCGCACAGCTGGCGGATGAGCTGCGCGAGCTGATCGCCACGGATCGCGTCGCCGAGGTGGTGCGGCCGTTGTGATTGCGCCAGAGGCGATGCGCATCCGGCGCCGGCGCGAGGATCCACGTCGTGATGGGAGACGTGCGACGGGACGCCCCAACGCCGGGCGAATGAATTCGCGGCTGGGACAACGCAATGTCCGCCTGCGCGGACCGCTCGTGCCGCACGCCGGACCCGCGCATACCCCCTCGGCATCCGCGAAGTGAAAACCCCGCGATTTCGCGGGGTTTTTCGCTATGCAGCCCCAGGTTAACCCGGGTGCTTCGGTCGCGCGACGGGACGGGGCCCAGACCGGCGCTCCCCAAGAAAGCCGCCGCCTCGATCCCGTCGGCGAAGGCCGACATCGCGTTTTCCCAGCCGCGAATTCATTCGCCCCGGGTACGAGGCCGGCGGAGCCACCTGCAGGCCGTGATTCCCGCGTAGAGTCCGCCGTCGTCAGCCGACCAGATAGTCCAGGATGGCGTCGCTGACGGCGTCGTCGCTGACGGCATCGAAGCCGACGAACATGGGGGCGCTGTTGATCTCCAGGAACACCAGCTCGCCAGTGTCGGGATGGGTGCGGAAGTCGGCGGCGCCGTATTCCATCTGCAGGCGATCCATCAGCCGCGCCAGCGCCGCGACGGTGGCGGGATCCACACTCTCCAGCGGCATCAGCTCCACGCGCGAGTTCTCGTCCTCGCGGTAGTCCAGCTGGTCGCTGATGACGTGAAAGGGGATGAAGCGGCCGCCGACGCCGTAGATGCGCACCTCGGGCGTCACCATGCGCCGCTGCACGAACGCCGGCGCCGCCGACCGGCCATCCTTGCGCGGCGTGTCGGCCAGCAGATCGGCGAGCAGCCTGGTGTAGCCGCCGCCGGGGACGGGCTTGGCGATCATGTCGTCCGCGCCCTGCACCCCATCCAGCATCCCCATGTCGTTGGTGATGATGGTGCGCGGGATGGCCAGGCCGCAGTCCGCCGCCATCCGCAGCATGAACGGCTTGTTGCTCTGGCCATTGTAGCCGCGGTTGAGCATGCGGATGTCGTCGTGCGCCAGCATCCACCCGTGCGCCGTGATGTGCCACGCGCTGGCGCGAAAACTCACGGACGGGCGCGGATCGGCCATCGCCGTAAAGACGTCGTAGCGCAGAAAGCCGGCGCCGGGGCGGATCTCCTGGCCGTTCAGCACCAGCGTGTCGGCCTCCACGTCCCAGGTGAGCGCGGGATTGCCCGTGGCGCCCACCAGCAGCTCGACGACCGGCAGCTCCCGCTCGCGGGCGCGGCGCAGCAGCGACAGGATGCTGTAGTCCGCGTCGCCGCCGCCGATCAGGATCGGGCGGTCGGTTCGGGCCGGCGCGGGAACGGCGGATTGCGGCGCTTCGGTGGCAGACGGCATGCGGCGGATGCGGTGCGGCAGGGGGAAAAACGTCGGCGGGGGAGCCGGCGAGATGCCGGCTCCCCCGCCGCGGGCGAAGGTCAGAACGAGCCGAAGGGATTCTCGGTCTCGACCCGCTGCGTCGCTTCGCACTCTTCCCAGCGGTTGGTGGTAGTGCTTTCTTCGCCGCAGGCAAGCGTTTTTTCCAGCATGGCGTTCCTCCTTGGTGGCCGGTCGCGCACACGCCCGCGCAGAATGCCCGGGAGCGGCACCCGCATCATAACACGACGATATTGATACTTCAACCTCACGCCCGCCATCGCCGTCTCGCCCACGGTATCATGCGGGGAGGTCCACCATCACCAGCACCACGGGCTAAAGCCCGCGGCTAGAAATGCCATAAGCCCCGCCCCGAGCTCGCGGAGCTCGCCCGGCGGGGCTTCAACCGCTCGTGGCCGATGGAGCGGCGCGTCCACGGCCGGCGCCGAGGTCGGGAGAGGAGATCCTTCGGTCGCGCGCAGGGTGTGGCGCGAAGGCAGGATTTCGCGCGGCGCTCCCTCAGGAAGTCAACGTCGGGGTGCGGGTTAAGACGAGGCGTGTCCGCAGTTTATCCCCTCTCCCGCGCAGTTTGCGGGAGAGGGCAGGCGAGGAACGAGCCGGGTGAGGGCCCCTACCGCGCCCGACGCGGCTTCCTCCCTCCCCCGCCCTTCCGCCGGCCCCCTCCGCCGCCGCCACGCCCGCCGCGCGACCCACCTTCGTCCCCGCCGCGGCCTCCCCCGTGGCGGCCG
>DASTVC010000330.1:0-4161 GCA_035759295.1 Longimicrobium sp.
ATCTCCCCCTCCGCGAGCCCCACGATCTCCGTCCAGCGGGGGGAGAAGTAGACGGTGCCCGCGCGCAGGTCCCAGTCCCACAGCCCGTCGTGAGCGCCCAGCGCGGCCAGGGCGTAGCGCTGCTCGCTGGCCGCCAGCTCCCGCTCCGCCCGCAGCCGGTTGCGCACGACGACGAAGAACAGGACCAGGATGACGACCAGGTAGCTGCCGAAGAGGAGGGGACTGACGCGCGGCGCGGGGACGGCGGCGGCCACGGCGATCACCCCGGCCAGCGTGCACGCGCCGTAGACGGCCAGGGCGCGGGTGCTGCGGAAGAGTGTGCAGATGATGGCGCAGATGACGGCGAGCCCGAACGCGTACTCCGGCGCAAAGTCGTTCAGCAGCAGCAGCCAGAGCACCCAGCCGGTGATGACGCCGAACAGCGTGTACATCCCCCGCAGCAGCAGCGGCACCCGCGGCCTGTACGAGAGGCCCACCACCGCCAGGCAGGCCGCGGACACCACGAAGCGGTAGAGCCAGGGATCGACCGCCCCCGGCAGCGCGGCGCGGTACACCAGGCCGAACGCCAGCACCGCCACGGCGGCCAGCGCGGCCACCAGGCGGTAGGTGAGCACCTCTTTTTCCGGGATCGCGCCGGTGGGGGCCGCGCGCCGCGCAAGGCGGGGATCGTGTGGCATGCCGCGGGAGTGGAGGTACTGCGGATCCGGCGGAATGAGGCGTCAGCCCGGGCCGGAGGTGAGACTACTGCGGATCTGCGACGGATTTCTGTAACAGAAGGGTAAGGCCGCGTTCCGTCACCGGCAATACACGGCTCCGAAGAGGTCTTCCTGCGCAGACATCAAGAGGGATGCAACACATCCACCCCGAATGTTGACTTCCTGAGGGAGCGCCACGCGGAACCTGAAGGAGCACAACCGCTTGCGCGCGACCGAAGGACCTCCCTCTCCGCCGTCGCGGAACTCGCCTTCAGCCACGGCACCCGTCCCTCGCGTCCTTGCCGAACGCAAAGCGGCTGTCGTACCGAATCGGGCAAAGAGTTTGTCATTTCGAAGGAGGCGCCGCGCGGAACCATCTGTCGCTCGATCGCATGGCGCCGACTGAGAAATCCAGCGTCGGATGCTCGTAGCCGGTCGAACCGCCGAATACCCGCGGCGTCTCCACCGGCTTTCTCGGGCCGCGGGGTGGCCGCGGGATCAGCGCGGGCTGCCGCGTCCACCCTCCAGGAAACCGCGGGTAGGTTCCTCGGCCCTGCAACCGCTGGAGCAACCGGATGGAATTGGTGTGGCCGGGCCTCGGAATGACATGCTTTAGCGCTCGTCCACAGCTCCCGGCAAATGCGCGCTTCACCTGCTTGCGTGGGCCAGGCCCGCACTCCGTCGAAGGCCCGCCGTGAAGCCGGCGAGATCCTTCGGTCGCGCACAAGCGGTTGAGTAGCTTCGGGTTCCGCGTGGCGGTCCCTCAGGAAGTCATCCTTTTTGTTTTCCCGTCGATGTACGGTGGGGAACCGGTAGCGGACGCGCAGCGGCCCGGGACGCCGCACACCCCCGGGCCGCCGAGTCCGCGCAGGCGGACTTTGCGTTTTTCCAGCGGCGAATTCATTCGCTCCCGCGGGCCGGGCGGGCGGATGCGCCAGGATGGTAAGGCGTGGCGTCCCGGTCGCGGGTCGGTCAGGCCAGCGTCACGCTCTCCACGATCTCGCCGTCGCGCACCAGGGCGTACCCCGTAAGCCGGCCCTGCTTGTTGCCGGCGGAGGGGTCCGAGAACGCCCACACCTCGTCGCCGGCGGCGGCCTGGCGCTGAAGCTTTTGCCAGGCCATGCGGTTGCGCAGCCCCGCCCGGTCCGGCAGAGTCTGGTCGTACGAGGTGGGCGCGTTCTCCACCCGCTGCGTCAGCCAGTCCGTCTGAATCTTCATCGTTCCAACCACGTCCCAAGAAAGGTGAGCCACCCGGGCCGCGGCCCGTCCCATCAAAGCTAACCCCGAACGCCTCCCGGCGATACGGCGCTGAATCGCACCCGTTCAAGACCCCGTTTTTCCGCCAGAAGACGCCGATAACGGCCGTTGCCCCAAAATTGAGCATGGCCCTTGCAAGCAGGCGGCACGTCGGAAGGCTGGTTGGCAATCACAGTACACGGGACGGCGAAGATGGCACGCGAGACGGGCACGGTAGAGCGGTTCATGGACGACAAGGGCTTTGGCTTCATCAAGCCTGACTCCGGCGGCAAGGACGTCTTCGTCCATCACTCCGCGATCGGCGGCAGCGGCTTCAAGTCGCTCTCGCAGGGCCAGCGGGTCGAGTTCGATCTGGTGCAGGACCCCAAGGGCCCGCGCGCGGAGAACGTTTCGACCCTCAGCGAGTAAGCATCCGGGCCGGCCCTCGCGGCCGGCTGGTGTGCCGAAGCTGTGGATTGCGTGCCGGCCAACGGCGGATGCGTTGGCCGGCCCGCGGTCGTTCTCGATCTGACACGGAGCCGACGGAGCGGGCGGAGATGAGATCCGCCGGTTCCGCTGGCCCCGTGTTTTCTTTCAGCGCAGCAGCGCCAGCAGGCCGGCCGGGGCGAGTGGGATGTCGCCGGTGGCCAGCTCCTCCATCGACACCCACACGGCCTCGTGGCGCCTGCCGTGGGGATCGATCCCCTCGAGCTCCTCCTGCCGATAGACTTCCGGCTCCACGACCCGCGCCTCGAAGGCGAAGACGATCTCGTGCCCGGGGCTGCCCTCGTAGGTGAAGAAGTTCTCCAGCACGCCCAGCAGCCGCACCTCCTCCAGCGTGAGCCCGTACTCCTCGCTCCATTCGCGCGCCACCGCGTGCGCCGCACGCTCCCCGAAATCGATGTGGCCGCCGATGGCGCGGTAGAAGTGGCTGTCGTCCAGCCGGCCGTACCCGCGCTCCACCAGCACCCGGTCCCCGCTGCGGACCACCGCCACCGCCTTGGCGCGGACCTCGGAACCCTGGGTCACGCCGTCGGTCTGGGCGCGGCGTCCTGCTCCGGCCGGGCGAAGAAGTAGGTGATGGCCCCGGCGGTAATGGTGTGAACGGCGCTCTGGTAAATGGCCATGACCTTGTTGGCGGTGGAGGTGGGATCGGCGATCGCGTAGATCAGCAGCGGCCCGGAGTAGACCAGGAGGATGAGCTTCATGGTAAAGCTGTGGGCCAGCACCGACATCTGCCACCCGTTGGGCGTCTTTTCGGCCCCGGTCTCCACTTTCTGCTGCGCCCACAGGTAGGCGGTGATGGCGAGAAGGTAGGGTCCGTACAACCCCCACAGCTGCACGAGAGCGACCGCCACCTCGTTCGGCATCCCGTCGGGGATGGCGCCGTCGCGCTGCAGCACGATGGCGATGCGCACCAGGATGATGGCGGTGCCGGCGATGGGAAACCAGAGCGTGAGGTGTGCCAGCCTTCTGCGGGCCAGGTCCGCCCGCTCCCGCGCCTGCCTGCGTGTTCCCCTGGGCCGCGCGGCCGATTGAACCGTCATGGACGTCACCTCCTGGTGATGGATGCGGTGTCTTGCACCGGGCACGGCGCCGGCGGGGGTGAGGGGGGGCGCGGTGAGTCCGCGTCGGGGGGCCGCGTGGAGAGCCGATAGAGAACCCACCGCGCTTCGCCCGGGACGTCGGAGCACCCCGCGTCGACGGGGATGAGGCGGCGGTGCAGGTTGGCGTCGCTCTGCAGGCGCACCCAGAAGGCGCGGTCGCGGCCCAGCGTGGCGGGAGCTTCGCCCGGCTGCGCGTACCCGCCCAGCACAAAGCTTCGTCCGCCGCCGCGGCGTGTGAGCCATTCGGAGTTGAAGCGGACTACGTTGCCATATGCGCGGTCGGGCTGCGCGCGGTTGGCGGGAAAGCAGACCGGGAGTGGCTGCTCCAGCCCCCGGATCACCTGGTTGGCGCGGATGCGCCAGGCAATGGCCAGAACCAGGGCGTCCGGGCGCATCCGCGCGACCTCTGCCTGCGCCGGCCGCGGCTGGCGGTCGCAGGGCAGGTCGACGATCTCGTTCCCCAGGTCGCGGCCCGGCTCGGTGAGCACCCGCACCTGCCGCATCAGCGTGGCGGTGGTCTGCTCCACGAACGCTTCCACCGTGGCGTCCGCGCCGCCAGCTGGGTCGAATTGGACGTCGAGGGCGATCTCCATCCGCTGCGCCGCCCCCGCGCACGGCGCGCC
>DASTVC010000331.1:0-9328 GCA_035759295.1 Longimicrobium sp.
CACACCATCACACCATCACACCATCACACCATCACACCATCACACCATCACACCCGTTCACCCGTTCACCCCGTCACCCTCCCTCCCTCACGCACATCCCCACTCCCCGCTATATTCCCGCCCCACGATCCGAAATCAACCGAGAGGAGCCGAGTCTTGTCCGAGCCGCTGGTCTTCATCTACGCCGACGAATCGTGCCTGGGCAACCAGTTCAAGGGGCGGGCCCGGCCCGGAGGCGCCGCCGGCGTGGTGGAGTACTGGCATGCACAGAAGGGATGGATCCGGCGCGACTTCTGGACCTGCGAGCCGGATACCACCAACAACCGCATGGCCATCCGCAGCGCCATCATCCCGCTGGCGGCGCTCAAGCAGCCCACGCGCGTGGTGTTCACCTCCGACAGCCGCTACCTGGTGGACGGGATGACGCAGTGGGTGCACGGCTGGGCCGCGCGCGGCTGGAAGCGCAAGGACGGAGAGATCGAGAACCTGGAGATGTGGCGCGAGCTGGTGCCCGTGGCCGCGCGGCACCAGGTGCAGTGGCGCTGGGTCAAGGGCCACGCGGGCCATCCGCAGAACGAGTACGCCAACCACCTTGCCACCCAAGCCGCCGCGAAGCAGATCGACAGCCGCGGCCTGATCCCCTCGAAGTTCGACGAGTGGATTACCGAGGAGCAGGAGAAGGAGCGCTACCTCAACTTCTTCGCCCTCCCCCCCGACAGCTTCGACTTCAAGCCCGCCCGGCGCCTTCCCGTGCGCTGAGCCGCCGGCGAGGGCCTGGCGGACGCACCGTTCGCCACGCCCGGCCTCCGTCCGTCCCCGCTAACGAAGCCTTCATCCGCGGAGAGTCAGATCGCGCGCCGGATGGTCGTTGAGATCACAGGAACGCGCGACACCCGCAGCGCACCTCGGCCGCCGCCAGCTTGCCATCGGCGCCGGTCGAATCCGCGGGACTGGAGGCATAGATGGCCGGCAAGGCAGACCTGGTGAACAGCATTGTCGACAGCGTGGATGGCGGTTCCGCCACGGATTCATCCGACGAGGTGGCGTACGCCTCGCTCGACGCTGCCGCCGCGGCCGGCGCGGAGACGGCCCGCGGGGGCGGGTGGGTGGCGGACGGTTGATGCCCCAGCCCGCCGACAACGAGAGCCCGCGCCGAAGGATGGCGCGGGCTCTCGTCGTTGTAATCAAGCCTCGCGTCGGCGACGATCACGAACGCCCCTCGTTCTTTGCCTCCTCGAGGAGATCTTCCGTAAGCGGAGGCAGATTATAGCGATTTCTCATCGCACGAATCCGCTCCAGCCGTGTTTCCACCGAAGCGGCTGCGCCCGAGCCTGCGCCATGCTCCAGGATGTGGATCGCTTCGCGGTTCAGGCTGCGGCAGTGTCGCTCCGCCTGCCGCTTGATCCGGTCGATCAGCCTCTGGGACGTTCTTGAGCGTCAGAGTTCCCATGGTTCGCCATTCGGATTGGATACAAAACAGTTCCATTACGGAAGCCAAAGACGAAGCAAGGCTGGTCAAGCTCCCCAGCGACCGTCTTTGAACACGCGCTCCAATCAAGAAGGACCGCTCCCCGGGAGCAAGCCCCCGAACGCTGCACCGTCAAGCCCAACCCCTGCCGCTCATGCTGCCCCGGAGCCACACACGCCGCGCATGCGCCACTCGTGTCGCCGGCGTTCAGCCGCGCTCGCGAAAGCACGTTTGAACTGTGCGCGGCGAGTGACCGCCGCGCGGATCCCGCATCCGCCAAGACACTCCCGATGGCGGAAACCATGTGACACAACGACGAGGCCACACCATGAAGAAGCTCGTGCTCTCTGACCTGCGGGTCGACAGCTTTTCCACCGCCAAGCCGCTGGCGTACACGCACACCGACGACAGCTATACCGGCTTCTACGGCGGAGCGTGCATCAGCCTGCCGCCCAACTGCCTGCAGACCGCGCGCAAGTGCGTGTGACGTAGCCGGAAGGACGAACCGGGAGGCCGCGCGGCGGCCTCCCGGTTCGTCATCATCCCACCACCGACGGATCACGCCTCGTCGGGACGTTTCTCCGCAGGCAATCACCATCTCACTTTCGAAGCATCAGCCCTCGGCCGCGGTGCGCTCGAAGATGCGCTCGAACCAGCGGACGGCCGACGCCTCTACCTCCGCCATCGCCACCGGCCGCCCCAGCTCACCCGAGATCGATCCGACCCCGTGGTCGCGGATGCCGCAGGGGATGATGGTGCCGAAGAACGACAGGTCCGTCGTCACGTTCAGCGCAAAGCCGTGGCTGGTGATCCACCCCGACGACACGCGCACACCGATCGCCGCCAGCTTGCGGTCGCCCACCCACACCCCCGTCAGCCCCTCCTTGCGCCCACCCGTGAGCCCGAAGTCCGACAGCACGCCGATGAGCGCTTCTTCGATGTCGCGCAGGTAGCGGTGCAGGTCCTGGCGGTCGGGCTTCAGGTCGAAGATGGGATAGCCCACCAGCTGACCCGGCCCGTGGTACGTCACGTCGCCGCCGCGCCCCGTGTCGAACAGCTCGATGCCGCGCTCCGCCCGCTCTTCGGGCGAGACGAGCACGTTCTCGTCGTGCGAGCCGCTCCCCAGCGTGATGACGTGGGGATGCTCCAGCAGCAGGAGGGTGTCCGGGATCTCGCCCGCGCGGCGCTGCTTCACCAGCTCCGCCTGCAGCTCCAGCGCGTCGCCGTACGTGACCAGCCCCAGGCGCCGCACCTGCATGGTGCGCCCGGAGATAGCGGTCGATTCCACAATCGTGCTCATGCCATCAAATCAAGATCAATCCGCAGTGCCGCGCAAGGCGTCGGCACAAAATGGACGATCAACGATAATCACGATTATCATGATCCTGATTATCGTCACCCTTTCGCACACCCGTGTTCGGGAGGGAGCAGACTCTACCCAAGACAAACCGGGAGGCCGCGCATGGCAGCCTCCCGGTTTCGACATCATTCCACCCGACGTGTCACGCCTCGTCGGGGAAGTTCTCCATGAGCTGCTTGATGCGCGCCAGGAACTGGTCGCCATCCGCCCCGTTCACCAGGCGGTGGTCGTAACCCAGCGAGATGAAGCCGCGCTTGCGGGGAACGACGGCGTGGTTGCCGAACTCGTCGCTCACCACGGCCGCGCGCATCTCCACGCCGCCCACGCCCAGGATGGCCACCTGCGGCTGGCTGATGATCGGGAACCCGATCGTCGTGCCGAAGATGCCGGGGTTGGTGATGGTGAAGGTGCCGCCCTGGATCTCGTCCGGCTTGAGCTGCTTGCTGCGCGCCCGGCCGGCAAGGTCGTTCAGCCGCCTGGCCAGCCCCACCAGCGACAGCTCGTCGGCCTGGCGGATGACCGGGACGATGAGGCCGTTGTCCAGCGCCACCGCGATCCCCAGGTTCACGTCGCCACGATAGATGATCTCGTGGTTGGAGTACGACGCGTTGATCTTGGGGAACTCGCGCAGCGCCCGCGCCACCGACCACGCGATGAAGTGCGTGTAGGTGACCTTTACGCCCTGCTGCTCCCACAGCTTCTTGTTCTTGCCGCGGATGCGGTCCAGCCGGGTGTAGTCCACCTCGAAGTACGAGTGCACGTGCGGGCTGATGCGCCGCGACTGCACCATGTTGTTCGCGATGATCTGCGTCATCCGGCTGGCCGGCTCCACGCGGTCGTTGGGGCCGGCGGAGACCGTGGGATGCTGCGGCGCGCCGTAGAACTCGTCCCAGGGGAACCCGCCCTCGTACGCGGGCTGCGCGGGCGGGCGCTGGGCGGGCGGCGTGGGCGAAGACGTCGCGCCGGCGGTCGCGGGCTGCGCCGCGGGAGCCGTCTTCCCCTCCTCGACGAACCTGAGGATGTCTTCCTTGGTCACGCGGCCGTTGCGACCCGTCCCCGGCACCTGGTGCACGGCCACGTTGTGCTCCGCCGCGATCTTGCGCACCAGCGGCGTGCTCTTCGCCCGCAGCCGCTCTTCCAGCGTGTGGGGGCCCTCGCCCAGCGGCGCACCGGCGCCGGCGGCGGAGGGCTGCGCTCCGCCGGACGCCGTGGCTCCGGCGGGGACGCGGCTGCCGTCCGCGGGAACGCCCGCGCCGCCGCCGCTCTCCGCCTGTCCCACGGCGGATTCGGGCATCACGGTCGGCCGCTCCTCCGGCACCTGGATGTGGTCCGAGGCGCCGGCGGGCGCGGCGGGGGCCGACGGCGCGGCGGCCGCGGCGGCGCCGGCCTCCGTCTCGATGTAGGCCACCACGGTGCCCACCTCGACGGTCTGGCCCTCGCTCACCACCACCTCGGCCAGCACGCCGGCCACGGGCGACGGGATCTCCGCGTCGACCTTGTCGGTGGAGATCTCCATGATGGGCTCGTCGCGCTCCACGCGGTCGCCCACCTTCTTGAGCCACACGGACACGGTGCCCTCGGCGATGGACTCGCCCATCTGGGGCATCGGGACTTCTACACGGGCCATGGTCTGGGTCCTGTCGTTGGGCTGGCTGTTTCGTCCGACCGCCAGCTCTGTCTCGTCGCCTCGAGGGAATAGGGAGTAGGGAATAGGGAATAGCAAGCAACAGCGAACGCGCGCGAGATTCTCCCTCCGGCGCAGATCCGCCGGCTAGTCCTATTCCCTGTTCCCTATTCCCTTCAGTTCCGTCCCTAGTACTTCGCCAGGTGCCGGATCGCCTTGATCACGTCTTCCACCTGCGGCAGGAAGTAGTCCTCCAGCGGCGGGCTGTACGGCACGGGGGCGTCGGCGGCGGCCACGCGCAGCACCGGCGCGTCGAGCCACTCCCACGCCTTTTCGTTCACGCGCATGGCGATCTCGCCCGCGATGCCGCCGGTGCGCGTGTCCTCGTGGACCACCAGCAGGCGGTTGGTCTTCTTCACCGACTGGATGATGGCGTCCTCGTCCAGCGGCAGCAGCGTGCGCAGGTCGATCACCTCCACCGACAGCCCGTCCGCCTTCTCCACCAGCTCGGCCGCCTCGGCGCACTTGTGCACCATGGCCGCGTAGGTGACGATGGTCAGATCCTTCCCCTCGCGGTGCGTGCGCGCCTTGCCCAGCGGGACGATGTAGTCCTCCTGCGGCAGCGTCTCGCGCAGCTGCGGCCGGCGGTACAGCCACTTGTGCTCGAAGAACAGCACCGGGTCGTCGTCGCGGATGGCGGCCTTGATGAGCCCCTTGGCGTCGTACGCGGTGGACGGGTAGACGATCTTGAGCCCCGGCGTGTGAAAGAACGCCATCTCGGGGTTCTGGCTGTGGAACGGCCCGCCGCGCACGCCGCCGCCGCTGGGACCGCGGATCACCATCGGCACGCCGCCGCTCCCGCGGTAGCGGCTGGTGGCGATGTAGTTGGTGATGATGTCGTACGCGCAGGAGATGAAGTCGATGAACTGCATCTCCACGATGGGCCGCATCCCCATGTGCGCCGCGCCCGCCGCCGCGCCAGTAAAGCCGATCTCGCTGATGGGCGTGTCGACCACGCGCGATCCGCCGAAGTGGTCCAGGAACCCCTCCGTCATCTTGAACGCGCCGCCGTACGCGCCGATGTCCTCGCCCATCACGAAGACGCGCTCGTCGCGCTCCATCTCCTCCCACATCCCCTCGCGGATGGCCTCCAGGAGGGTGACGGGCTTGCCCTGCTCGGTAAGCCGCAGGTGCTCCGGCTTTTCAATCACGGTCGCCATGTGTTCGGCAGATCAGGCTCGGGTGGGGTCGGGAGGGGTGTGCCGCGTCCACGGCGCGTTCACCGGGCCGTCCCCGTACACGTCGGTCAGCGCTTCCAGCGGCTCGGGCATGGGGCTCTTTTCCGCCTCGGCCACCGCCTCGTCCAGCTCGCGCTCGATGTCCTGGCCAATGGCCGTCAGCTCCTCGGCCGTGGCCCAGCCGTTGTCCAGCAGCGCCTTTACGTAGCGGTCGATGGGGTCGTTGGTCGCCGCCCAGTGCTCGATCTCCGCCGGATCCACGTACGTCTGCGCGTCGTGCTGCGCGTGGCCCTTGCGGCGGTAGGTCATCACCTCGATCAGCGAAGGTCCTTCACCGGCCCTGGCCCGGTCGACGGCGCGCTTCGACGCGGCATAGGTGGCCAGCATGTCGTTGCCGTCCACCTGCTCGCCCGGCATCCCGTATCCGGGCGCCTTGTCGACGAACGCCTTCGCCGCCGTCATCAGGCGGCTCGGAGTCGAATACGCCCACTGGTTGTTCTCGATGATCACCACCAGCGGCAGCTTCTGCACCGCGGCGAAGTTCACGCCCTCGTGAAAGGCGCCGGTGGACGTCGCGCCGTCGCCGATGTACACCATCCCCACCCGGTCCTGGCCGCGCTGCTTGAAGGTAAGCGCCACCCCCGCCATCACCGGGATCAGGTCGCCCAGCGGGCTGATCTGGCCAATGAAGCCGCGGTCGTAGTCGGTGATGTGGATGTTGAGCTCCTTGCCGCGCGCCAGCGAGTCGCCCTTGGCCATGTACTGGCGGACGACTTCCACGGGCCGGGTGCCGATGGTGAGCATCGACCCCATGTTGCGGATGAGCGGGCTGAGCATGTCGCCCGTGCCGTCCTCACGCCGCCGCAGCGCGAAGGCGCTGGCCACAGACTCGCCCTCCTGCCCCAGCGAGCGGAACAGCCCGCCGATCACCTTGCTCTGCTTGAACAGCAGCTCGAGGCGTTCCTCGAGGCTGCGGGTAAGCCGCACCAGCCGGTACATCTCCAGCAGCTGCTCTCGCGAGAGCCCATGGGGAATTGCGGCGGTGGAGCGGGCCTTGGTCTTGTTCGCCATGTCGATGGAGCGTGTCTTACTGCACGGGCGCGGGCGCGTGAAAGCGGCCGGCCGGAAGCGCGACAACTTGGCCCCCCGCGCTCGGGGAGTCAAGCAAGGACGCAGCCTGCTCACAAAAAAAAGATTGGCCTCACGCAGAGTTAGCAGAGTCACCAGAGTTTTCTCGTGCCTCTCGACGGCTTCGGCGCGTGCTCGATCTCTGGACCGATTGAGAGGCAGGGCGCTGGGACTCGCGAGGAACCTTCACTCTGCTAACTCTGCTAACTCTGCGTGAGGCATAATCTTGAAAGCCTTCCGGCACCGAAAAAGGCGGCGCCTCGCATGGATTGCGAGGCGCCGCCGTTCGTCTTTCGTGTGATCGACTAGTCGTCCGTCTTGGTCGTCTCGGCCTTGGGCGTCTCTTCGCCGCTGCCGCGAGTGCGCTGGCGGCGGTTGTCGCGCTGGCTGTCGCCGCGGGCGGCGGTGGCGGCGCTGGCGGGGGGGACCAGGCGCCGGTTGGGCGTGTCCCACTGGCCGTCGGTGCCGCTGCGGCCGGCGCGCCACCGTTCGCCCAGCGTGGGCTCAGGATCGAACGGCTGGCCGTACTTCTTGTCGAGGTAGAAGTTGGCGATCTTGGCCGCCAGCGGCGCCGCGGCGTCGCCGTGCAGGCCGTGCTCCACGATCACCGCCACCACGATCTCCGGCGCCCCACCCGGCCGGCCGGCGAACCCCACGAACCAGCCGTGGTCGGCGCCCTGCGGGTTCTGCGCGGTGCCCGTCTTTCCGTACAGCTTGTAGCGCGCCAGGCTGCTCTGCAGCGCCGTGCCGTCCTGCTCCGTCACCAGCCGCAGCCCCTCCCACAGCGCCTCCAGGCCGCGCGCGTCCAGCCCCAGGTCGATCCCCGTCTGCTCCTTTTCGCTGCTGTCGCGGGCCACCAGCCGCGGCGGCGGCGCCGTGCCGTTGCCCGCGATGGCGCTGTAGACGTACGCCATGCGCAGCGGCGACTGCGCGTTGGGTCCCTGCCCGATCGCCAGGCTCATCACGTCCGACGGCACCGCGGGCACGCCGAAGCGCTCCTTGTACCAGTCCAGCCCGGCGGGAAAGATCCCCGCCTTCTCCGCCGGCAGGTCGATCCCCGTGCGCTTGGTGAACCCCAACCGCACCCCGGCCCGTGTGAGCTCCTGCAGGCCGATGCGGATGCCCACCTGGTAGAAGTACACGTTGCAGGAGTTCTCGATGGCCTGCGCCAGCGTAAGTGACCCGTGCCCGGCCCGGTACCAGCAGCGCGAGTAGCGCCCCGCGTACGCCATGCCGCCCGTGCAGCTGATCGGCATGCGCGTGGTCTCCGTAAGGATGCCTCGCTCGATGCCGATCGCCGCCGTCACCGACTTGAACGTCGAGGCGGGGGGATACTGGGCCGAGATGGTGCGGTCCAGCAGAGGCTTGTCGGGGTTGGTGTTCAGCGCGCCCCACAGCCGCGCGGGAATGCGCCCCACGAAGGCGTTGGGGTCGTAGCTGGGATGGCTGTACAGGGTAAGGATCTCGCCCGTGGACGGCACCATGGCCACCACCGCGCCGCTCATGGTGTCGGGGAAAACGGTGTGCGTGTACTCCTGGAGCTTCAGGTCCAGCGTAAGCCGCATGGGGTTCCCCGGCACCGGCGCGCGGGCGCCCACGGTGGCGCGCGGATCGACGACGCGTCCCTTGGCGTCCACCTCCACGAAGCGCGCGCCGTCGCGGCCGGCCAGCGTGAGCTCGTACTGCTTTTCGATCCCCGCCTGCCCGATCAGCCGCCCCTGCTTGTAGTCCGCCTGCCGGTATTCGGGAAGCTCCAGCTGCTCCTTGGTGATCTCCGTAACGTAGCCGGTGATGTGGCCGATGGCCTCGCCGGCGGGATAGAAGCGCTGCGGCCGCTCCACCACCATCAGGTTGGGAAAGGCGGCGCGACGCTCCTCGATGGCGGCGGCCTGCGAGAAGGTGGCGCGGTTGGTCACCTCCAGCAGGTCGTGGGGGCGCCCGTTGCGCTTCTCCATCAGCTCTTCCAGGTCCTCGCCGGCCAGGCCCAGGAACGGCGCCAGGTCGTTGAGCGTGTTGCGCACCAGCGCGCTGTCGCCCGGGAGCACCGCGATGGAGTACGAGGTGATGCTGGTAGCCACCACCTCGCCGTAGCGGTCCAGGATGGTGCCGCGCGGCGCGGGAATGGGGATGCCGCGCAGGCGGTTCTCTTCGCTGCGCGCCGCGTACGCCTTGCCCGTCATCACCTGCGTGTGAAAGAACGCGGTGAGCAGGGTAACGATGATGAACGTCACGGCGAAGACGGCGCCCAGCGAGCGCCGCTGCCGGGTGTCGGGCTGAAAGAGCCTCATGGCTGTCTGCGTAAGCTGCGGAGATGCACGGCCTGGCCGGCGTCCGGCCGCGGCGGAAAACAGCAAGTCCCGCGCCCGGGAGGGTGAACGGGTGAATGGGTGAACGGGTGATGGTGTGATGGTGTGATGGTGTGATGGTGTGATGGTGTGATGGTGTGATGGTGTGATGGTGTGATGGTGTGATGGTGTGATGGTGTGATGGTGTGATGGTGTGATGGGGGA
>DASTVC010000332.1:0-5347 GCA_035759295.1 Longimicrobium sp.
CTGGTGGACGTGCGGGCGGTGGCGGGATCGCGGCGCCCCGGGTTCGCCAAGACCAAGCTGTCGGCCAACGTGGGGAGCATCGGCATCGGCTACCTGCACCTGCGCGGCCTGGGCACCCCGTCCGACGGACGCGCCGCCGCCCGCGCCGGCCGCCACGACGAGATGCGCGCCATCTTCCTGGACCACCTGCAGACCACCGAAGCGCAGGCCGAACTGCACGCGCTGGCGGAACTGGTACGCGGCGGCAAGCGCGTGTGCCTGCTCTGCCTGGAAGCCGACCCCGCCCACTGCCACCGCAGCATCGTCGCCGAGGCCCTGGGCGAGATCGTCCCCATTACCGTGGACCACCTGCGGCCCTGAGCGTAAACGCGCCGGACGGGACGGTGGGATCGTAAAAAGCCTTCTCAGGCCGCGGCCTGAGAGGGCTTTTCTGCGCGGGATCACCCGCGGATGCCGTCCCTGAGAATCAGCAGCCGCAGGGACCGGTCAACTTCTGAGTCGGGCAGTTGGGCTCGAAGGTCCGGCATCCGGCGTTTTGTATCCGCCGATCATGCTCAATACGATACAGTTGCGTATCGAAATCCACCTGTGCAGATTGAGAGGATGGAAAGCGACGATACGGATCGTCCGCGCCCGGGGCGGCCGCGGAGCGAGGAAGCGCACACGGCCATTCTGCGGGCTTCGCTGGAGCTGATCCGCGAGGTGGGGTTCGACGCGCTGGCGATGGACGCGATCGCCGCGCGGGCGGGGGTGGGCAAGGCCACCGTGTACCGCCGCTGGAAGAACAAGGAGCTGCTGGTGGTGGAGGCGATCGACGCCATCGTGCGCGCCGTCCCGGATCCAGACACCGGCAGCACGGAAGGCGACCTGAGGGTGCTGATGAACGCCACGCTGCGGATGTACGCCGACCCCGCCACCGCCGCGCTGCTCTCCGGCCTGGTCGCCGCGATGGTGCGCAGCGAGCCCATCGCGCGGGCGGTGCGCGGCGGGTTCGTGGGGATGCGGCGCGAGGCCATGCGGCGTGCGCTGGAGCGCGGCATCGCGCGCGGCGAGCTGCGCGCGGAAACGGACCTGGAGCTCGCGCTGGACCTGCTGAGCG
This sequence comes from Longimicrobium sp., assembly GCA_035759295.1. Classification (GTDB taxonomy): domain Bacteria; phylum Gemmatimonadota; class Gemmatimonadetes; order Longimicrobiales; family Longimicrobiaceae; genus Longimicrobium. The sequence goes on from DASTVC010000332.1 coordinate 1,100, forward strand.
GACCGATGCTCTGGCGCTACCTGATCGGCGGCCAGTCGGTGGACGAAGGGCTGGCGCGCGGGTCGGTGGATGCCGTGATGCGCGCGTTCGGCCCGGCGGAATCATCCCACGAGACGGGAGGTCATGGACGATGATGGACTTTCTTTCCGACGACATCCGCCGCGATCCGTATCCCCTGTACGCGCGGCTTCGCGAGGCCTCGCCCCTGCTGCACGATCCGCGGATGGACGCGTGGATGGTGTTCGACTACGACGGGGTCAAGCGCACGCTGCAGGACCACGAATCGTTCAGCGGCAGCCCGGCCACGGCGGGCCGCCCCGCGCCGGACTGGTTCATCTTCGCGGACCCGCCGCGGCACACCCGGATGCGGGGCCTGCTGGCGCGCGCCTTCACGCCGCGCAGCGTGGCCGCGCTGGAGCCGCGCATCCGCTGGCTTTCGCGCGCGCTGCTGGACCGCTCCATCGAGCGCGGCGAGATGGACCTGGCGGCGGACTTCTCGGTCCCCCTCCCCCTGCTGGTGATCGCGGAGATGGTGGGCATTCCCGTCGCCGACCGGCCGCGCTTCAACCGGTGGGGCGACGTGATCCTGGACCTGAGCCACACCCTTCCCGGCGGCGACGGCGCCGAGCGCGCGTCGCAGGCGTACCGCGCCGTCGCGGCCGAGATGCACGACTACGTGGCGCGCCTGGTCGACGACCGCCGCGTGGACCCCGCCGACGACCTGCTGACCCGCCTGGTGCACGCCGAAGTGGAGGGCGAGCGGCTGACGACGCTGGAGATCCTGGGCTTCGTCCAGCTTCTGCTGATCGCCGGGCAGGAAACGACCACCAACCTGCTGAACAACGCCATCCTTTGCTTCATCCAGCACCCGGACCAGCTCGCCCGCCTCCGCGCGATGCCGCACCTGCTGCCGTCCGCGATCGAGGAGGTGCTGCGCTACCGTTCGCCCGTGCAGTGGATGTTCCGCTTCACGCGGACGGAGGTGCAGATGCACGGCACGACGATCCCCGCCGGCACCATGGTGCTGCCGATGATCGGCTCCGCGAACCACGACGCCGCGCACTTCGCCGATCCGGAGCGCTTCGACGTGGCGCGCGATCCCAATCCGCACCTGGCGTTCGGCCACGGCATCCACCACTGCATCGGCGCCGCGCTGGGCCGCCTGGAAGCCCGCATCGCCCTCGCCGACCTGCTGGAGCGTCTGCACGACGTGGAATTGGCTTCGGCAGAGCCGTGGGAGCCGCGCCGCGCCCTGCACGTGCACGGCCCCGCGCGCCTGCCCATCCGGTTCAAGCGCGGCGAGCGCGCGGCGGGGGTGTGAGTCCTCGCTATCGAAACCTGAATCGGCATCGCCGTCGCCGACCCGACCGACGTACAGGCCGTTGCGGAGGGAGTGCGTCGTTGCTTCCACCTGCGTGATCGCCGACTTGCCGAGACCGAAAAGTCGCTCCGTCCGCTCGCATCTGGACATTCGACAGGGGATGCGCGCGAACACGATAGAAAACCGTTGTGAACGCACGTTAGCCGACGCATCCTATGCGTGCTCTCCCGCCCCACCCCTTGCGTACGCCGAACGCCGGTCCTTCAGCGGCGATCCTTTCGGCGCGCGCGACACTCACCTGAGAGGACTGCATGAAGAAGCTTCGCCTGCAGGTCGAATCCCTTCGCGTGGAGTCGTTCACCCCGCGGCAGGAGCCATCCGTTCGCGGCACCGTGCAGGCGCACCATACCGACGGAGAGACCTGCCACATCTCGGCTTGTGGGACGTATTGCGCGACCAACTGCTGGCCGTACTGCGCCAGCGCGGAAACCTGCGCGCAAACCTGCGCCTGCGAGAGCAAGCCCTCGGCGTGCTTCGACTGCGAGATGTAGGTGCCTGCCCCTCCCCACGAAGTACGGCCCCGCGCGTTGCGCGGGGCTTTTTCGTTCTTTTACCGTCGCCCGCGCCATCCACCCGTCACGGATCTGCGGGCTCCGGCCCATGCGCGACCCGCGGGGGCCCTCACCCCCGACCGGCCTTTTGCTCGTTCCTCGCAACGGCGGTCGACCCCTCCCCCAAACCGCGGGGGAGGGGTGTATGCAGGATGGTGCGACGCCTGTCGAAGGGGGATCGCCGACGCCGGCGATGCGCTTCGAAGCTTCAAGGCCCCGGTGGACTCGATCCTACGACGCGCGCAGGTTGACGATCTGCAGCACGTGCGGAAGGCCGGGCGGCCCGAAGCCGACCGTGGCGTCGGTGTGAATGGCGCCGGCGCTGAAGCGGCAGCCCACGCGGCCTCTGTCGCCGCCCGGCACCTTTCCCGACGCGGCCAGGAACGCATGATAGCGCCCCTGCTCATCCGTCGGGGCGGTCGCTCCAAAGGCCCCGCCGGCACAGCTGATGGTGACGTCTCCGGTCACCGGCGCGCCCGAGGCGCTCAGCACCTGCCCCGCCACGTCGGCCACGCCATCGATGGGCGTGGGGTCCTCCACCGCCGCCGGCGCTTGGGCACAGGCGGCGAGCACGATCAGCAGGGATGCGGGGATAAGGCTTCGCATGGGGATCATTTCGGCTGAGGCTCAGGCGCGGCAGCGCGGTGCGGAGACTTGAACGCAAGGTGATCGCATTCCACCTTGCCCCGCAAGAGTTTTCGCGTTCGCCCGGGGCGCTGATCGCGCCTGTCGCCATCCATCCGCGCCGACTGTGATCCGGAATCGGAAATAGCGCACGGATAAAGCGGACGGTGTCATTCTGAGCGAGGCGCGCGCTCTGGACCTCCCCCGTCGCACCCTTGCCTGTGCGCCGACCGAAGAATCTCTAGGATGGGCGTACGGTCCTGTCGCCTGCGTCGGCTTCGGCGCGAGAGGCGCCCGTTCCCGATAAAGATTCTTCGGTCGGCGCACAGGCCTTGGAGCGTAACGACGGTTTTGCGCGGCGCCTTTCCTCAGAATGACAGCGATCTTCTGCAAGTAGAACGCTGCTCGCCTGGACGCGGAGGGCACGGAAGTCACGGAATTGCCTGCTTCTCCTGTGTCCTCCGTGCCCTCCGTGTGAGATCGATTCTTTTGCAGGATTCCGGTATCAGCCCGTGTTGCGCAGGCCCTGCGCGATGCCGCTGAGGGTGGTGGTGAGGGCGCTGTCCAGGCGCGCGGACTCATCCTCGTCCGCCACGGCGTGCTCGCGCTTGCGCTGCAGGAGGACGATCTGCAGCAGCGAGAGCGGGTCGACGTACGGGTTGCGCAGCGCGATGGCCGCCTGCAGCACCGGCGCGTCGTCCAGCAGGTGCGCGGCGCCGCGGACGCGAAGGACCGTATCCACCGTGCGCCGGAACTCCTCCTCCAGCCGCTCCAGCAGGGCCAGGTCGCCGCCCAGCCGCTCCACGTAGGCGCGGGCGACGACCAGGTCCGCCTTGGCGCACACCATCTCGATCTTCCCCAGCAGGTCGTCGAAGAAGGGCCAGGTGTCGGCCATCCGCCGCAGCTGCTCCACGCCGCCGGGGGCGTCGGCGGCCTCCGCCAGCGCGGTGCCGGCGCCCAGCCAGGCAGGGAGCATCAGCCGGTTCTGCGTCCAGCCGAACTGCCAGGGGATGGCGCGGATCCCCGTGATCCCCGCCCCCGCCCCGGGCCGGTACGCCGGCCGCGAGCCGAAGCGCGCGTCCGCCAGCTCCTCCACCGGCGTGGCCGCGCGAAAGAGCGCGAACACCTCGTCGCCCTCGTGCACCATCTCGCGGTAGATACGCAGCGAGCGCGCGGAAAGCTGTTCCATCACCGCCCGGAACGCCTCCTCGTCCCCCGGCTGTGCGTGGTCGCGCCAGTCGGAGAACTCGTGCAGCAGCGTGCCGCCCAGCGTGACCTCCAGCGTGCGCTCGGCGATGGCGGGAAGGCCGAACTGCTGGCTGATAATCTCGCCTTGCTCGGTGATCTTGATGCGCCCTTCCACCGTGTCCGGCGGGAGCGCCGCCAGCGCGCGGTGCACGGGCGATCCGCCGCCGCGGCCGACGCTGCCGCCGCGCCCGTGGAAGAGCGTCAGCTCCACCCCGCGCTCGCGAAAGAGCGCCGAAAGCGCCTCCTGCGCCTGGTGCAGCCCCCAGGCGCTGGCCAGGATCCCCGCGTCCTTGCCGGAATCGGAGTAGCCGATCATCACCTCCTGCCGCCCCCCGCGCGCCGCCAGCTGCCGCTGGTAGACGGGGTCGTCCAGCAGCGAGCCCATCACCTCCGGCGCGCGCTGCAGGTCATCCAGCGTCTCGAACAGGGGGACGACGTCGATGC
>DASTVC010000333.1:0-2370 GCA_035759295.1 Longimicrobium sp.
GGTCGCCGTGCTTCAGACCCAGCGAGGTGCTGTTGATCGCCAGGTCGAAGCCTTCCGCGGCGAGCGCATCCACCGAACCCGCGGCGTCGATGCGCACGCCGGGCGCGCGGAACCGCTGCGAGAGCGCATCCGCCCGGTCCACCGTGCGGTTGGCGATGACGATGCGCTCCACGCCCGCATCCGCCAGCGCGCACACCGCCGCGCTCGCCGCGCCGCCCGCGCCCAGCAGCAGCACGCGCGCGCCCGCCGGCGGGCGGCCGAGGAGCGTGCGCACCGCCTCGCGCACCCCCGCCACGTCGGTGTTGTCGCCGTACACCGCGCCGTCTTCCAGCCAGAACGCGTTGCATGCGCCCGTGCGCACCACCGCGCCGCTGGGCCAGTCCACCGTGGCCGCGGCGACGGCCTTGTGCGGCACCGTCACGTTCCCGCCGCCGCCTGCCCGAGCGATGCCGCGCAGCAGCCCCGGCACGTCGGCTGACGCGCAGCGCAGCGCCACGTAGACCGCGTCGAGGCCGAGGGCGCGGAGGGCGGCGTTCTGGAATTTCGGGGAGAGGGAGTGCGAGACGGGATCGCCCAGGAGGGCGAACAGGCGGGTGGCGGCCGTGGGAGCGGGGGTCACGGATGGAGGATGGGGGCCAGCCGGTCCAGCGCCTGCCCGATGAGCCGGTGCAGCTCGTGGTACGTGTCCTCGTACACCGCCTCAGGCCCGCCGAACGGGTCGCGGATGGAGTAGCCGTCCTCGGCGCCGCTGGCAAAATCGCCCAGCGTGAGCGCCTTTTCCCCGCCGCCCAGCCGCCATACGCCGTCGAGGTGTGAGGATCCCATCGCCAGCACCAGGTCCGCCCACTTCACCAGCTCCGGCGTCAGCGGGCGGCTGCGGTGCCGGGACAGGTCGATTCCGTGCCGCCGCGCCACCGTCACCGAATGCTCCGATGCCTCGCCGCCGGGGCGCGCGGCGATACCGGCGGAGGCGACGGTCACGTGCTTCCAGCCACGCTTCTGCACCTCGTCGCGGGCAATCCCCTCCGCCAGCGGCGAGCGGCAGGTGTTTCCCGTGCAGACGAACAGGATGTTGAAGGTGGTGGTCGCCGGCGTTTCGGGGGCCGACTGCTGGCTCATCTCCGGTCCCATCGCGAGGTCGTGCGAGGCTGTGGTGCGGCACTGCAAACGGATCGGCCCAATCTACACACCCGCGCCACCCGCGTCCAATCGCGACGCCGTTATTTTTCGATGAAGCCCCGCAAGGAATCGCGACTTCCTGAGTCTCGCGTCTGCACGAACCTGTCATTTCGAAGGAGGCGCCGCACCGGTCCGTCTGCTGTTCCAGCCTGTGGCGCCGACTGAGAAATCTACTGTCGGAGACTCGTGACTGGCCGGGATCCGCACACCGTCGGCTGCTCCTCTGTCGATACGAAAGAGTTGCCGCGAGTGTCGTGGTGCTGTCCGGCCACGGGCAACAGCGAGTAGATTTCTCAGTCGCGCGCTGGCTTGATCGCAACGGAAGGTCTGGGGTGGGCGCTCCTTTGAAATGACACGTCGATGTGCGCGCCGGCAGCGTTTACGGCAGGCTTGACGACGATCTCGCCGCGATGGCTTCGGCGATCGGCAGGTCGTCGGGGCGCGTGACCTTGAGGTTGTCGTGCGAGCCCATCACCACGCGGACGGGGCCGGCGTAGCGAGCGTACAGCCCCGCATCGTCCGTCCCCGTGATCCCCTCCTCCGCCGCCTTCCGATAGGCGTCGAGGATGCCGGCGCGGGGAAAGCCCTGCGGCGTCTGGGCCTGCCACAGGGTGGCGCGGTCGGGGGTGTGGAGGATGACGCCGGACGTATCCACCTGCTGGATGGTGTCCGTCACCGGCACCGCCGCGATGGCGCCGCCGTCCGCGCACGCATCCAGCACGCGGTCGATGATTTCGGCGGATACGAACGGCCGCGCGCCGTCGTGGATCAGTACCGACGCGGCGTCCTCCGGCGTGGCGAGCAGGCCGTTGCGCACGGAGTCGCCCCGCTCCGCGCCCCCGGCGACGATGCGGATCGGCAGCTCCGCCAGCCACGACGGCGGATCGGCCACGTCGTCCGGCGGAAGGACGACGACGACGGCGGAGATGCGGGGATGGTGCAGGAAGGGGCGGATGGCGCGCAGCAGCACGGGCTGGCCGCCGATCTCCAGGTACTGCTTGCGCACGGGCCCGCCGAAGCGCGTGCCTGCGCCGCCCGCGACAATGACGGCCGCGGCGCGGCCGCCCTCAGCCAAAGATAAGGCCGACAAGGGCGCGCACGTCTTCTGCCGCCACCGCGCGGATGCCGGGCGGCAGCGTCTGCGGCACCGCGCGCGGCGACAGGTAGGCGGTCTTGAAGCCCATCCGCGCC
>DASTVC010000334.1:0-2519 GCA_035759295.1 Longimicrobium sp.
GGGCTCCGCGGCGCGTCGACGTTGCTGGCTGGACCACGGCTGGCTACGGGGCGCGGACCGTTACCCGGTAGGTAAAGCCGTTGCCGTGCACCGGCCGCTCACCCGCCACCAGGGGGATCAGCCCTCCGTGGATGTTCACGTCGGCCGTGGTGCCCGGCGGCGCACCGGCCGGCGGAGTCACGCGCACGGGGATAAGAACCCGCTCGCCGGGGCGAAGCAGGGTGCCCGTGGCCCGCAGCAGACGGCCCTTGCGCTGCAGCCCCGTGCGGTTGGGGTCACGCCTGTCGCCGCCGCCGGCGTAGGTGGTGTCGGGATACAGCTCGCGCGGGTCGGGCACCTGGGCCCGCCAGCCGGGCGGCAGCCCACCCACCACCACCTGCAGCTCCGAATCCACGTTCAGGAAATTGGTCGCCGTCACGGACAGCGTGACCGCCGTGCCCGCCAGCGCCTCGGCCGGCCAGAAGTTGTGGAACGCCACGTTGCTGGACCGCGTGGCCTGGGTGGTGAGCGGCATGTCGCGGGCGTGCTTGATCACCACCCCCACGCACCAGTGCCGCTCCCCCCCCGCGTTGGTACCGCTGGGGACGGACCAGTTCATGTCGACCACCGTACCCCCCGCCGGCACCGTGACCGTCTGCGCGCCGATGAGCGTGGCGCCCGGGCTGGGGAACTCGGTGGAGATGGAGGGATCCGTCCAGTACGCCTCTACCCGCACGTTCGTCAGGGCCGCGCCCGAGGCGTTGCGCACGCGCACGTGCAGGGGAACCACCGTCCCCTCCGTGAGCGGCCCCGGGTCTACCCAGATGTCGGGGCTCACCCAGAAGACGTTCGTCCACCCGGTCCCCGTCCACACCGCCGAAGGCTCCGCGCCGGTGTCGGCGTTGTGGTCCTTGATCCATACCTCCGTGTCGGCCGCGTCGTGCAGCAGCGCCAGCGCCGCGGGCACGCTCTCCTGCCCCGTGGGGATGATCTCGCTGGCCGGTGGCGAAAAGCCGCTCAGCCCGCCCGAGGCGGGGCGAAGCTCGGGGGTGAACGCCGCCACGCGGTGCTCCTGCCACACCCAGTCCGTGGCCTCGCCCGAGGACGTGTACCAGATCGTGGGCGAGTACACGTGGCTGTGCACCGCGGCGATGGCGTCGCGGCTGCGCTCGTAAAGCGAGGCCAGCGTCTGCTCGCCCGGCGCGTCGGTGGTGGTGTAGCTCCACGGACGCAGCCACAGCTCGCTGAAGGTGTGGTAGCTGACGAACGACTCCAGCCTCGCCTTGCGGCTGTCGAGGAAGTTGCGCAGCACCACCAGCTCGGGCTCGCTGAAGGGGCCGGTTCCGTGGTAGGTGTCGTCCGACGACACGTTGGACGAGCCGGAGAGCAGCCCCCACTGGTAGCCCCAGTTGCGATTCAGGTCCACTCCAAAGGTGCCGCCGCCGTTGTTGCGCCGGTTCTTTCGCCAGTAGCGGTAGCCGCCCACCGCGACGGTGTGCGCGTACCCGTCGGGGTTCACCACGGGGACGATCCAGATCTGGGCGTCGTTCACGTCCGCCTGCACCTGCGGGTCGGTGGCGTAGCGCATGAGGATCTGCTCGGCGACGAAGAGTGCCGTCTCGGTGGCCAGCCACTCGCGGGCGTGGTGCAGTGCCACGAAGACGACGTCCGCTTCGGCGGGCTCGTCGGTGCCGGGGTTGTCGGAGATCTTAATGGCCCTGATGGGCCGCCCTTCCAGGCTGTTCCCCAGCGTCACGATCTGCACCAGCGAGGGGAACCGGGTAGCGAAGCGGGAGACCTCGAAATCCACCTGCGCCGGGGTGTGGTAGGCGCTGAAGTCGATGGGCTGGGCCGGGAGGGGCGTGGCGGCGCACAGCGCCGCCAGCAGGGCCGCGAAACGCGTGTGCATGGGCTACTCCGGGGTTGCGGGGACGGTGGAGATGCGCTCGACGGTGTAGCCGGCGGCGGTCATGGCCTCGATCTGCCACTCGTACGCGCCGCCGGTGAGCACGGCGCCCGTGCCCGAGGCCTGTGCGTTGAAGATGTCCACGCCCATCTGGTTGACCCGCTGCACGTCGCCGGCGGCGGGCAGGGTCACGCGCACCTCCAGTGGCAGCGGCTCGTTGCGCCCGGGCTGCGACAGCCGCACGCCGGCCGCCTGCAGCCGCCGAACCTGATCCAGGGTGCCCTCCACCAGCCAGTACTGGGGCCGCTTGCGCAGCACGCGCACGCCGGCGGCGCCGACGGCCGCGTCGCCCACCCCGTACGCGCGCACCACGCGGGTGAGCACCTGGCCGGGATCCGCCTGCTGCGGGTTGAATCCGGCGCCGCGCAGCCGGTCCGCCAGCGTCGCGGGAAAGAGCAGGGTGCCACCCATGCCCGCCACGGGCTGCGCACCCACGGCCTGCACCAGCAGGCCGGCCTCCTGTGCGTCCATCACCTGGACGGCCACCAGGGGCGGCCCCGGGTTCAGGTCCACAGGGCCGGGAGCCGGGCCGGGTGTGGGCGCGGACCCCATGTGTTTCTGGCAGGCCGCGGCC
>DASTVC010000335.1:0-3314 GCA_035759295.1 Longimicrobium sp.
TCGGCGCACAGGCGATAGTGCGAAATGGAAAGAATTGCGCGCGCGCCTCTCTCAGAATGACACCGTCCGCCGGACGCCTCAACGCCTGGAGTGGTTCACAAACCTGACGGAGGTCCACACCGTTCGTCCCGGTCCAGCCGCCGCTCGTCCCACGTCTGTTGACGCGCACGCACGCGGGGAGGATCCTTCGGCGGCCAGGATCCCCAGCATGAAATCTCTGTTCGTGGCGGAAACTGGACATCCTCCCGCAGCCGTAAGAAGCCGCGGCGCCGCTGGAGAAGCCGGCGCCGTCCACCCGACAAACCTTTCAGGGTCCGGCGGCATCTCAGCGTCGTTGGTTTTCGTCCCGCCTTCACATCCGGGGATCTCCCCATGCGCACTTTGCGATACACACCGATCCTCGCCGCGGCGCTCGCGGCCGCCGCGCCCGCCACCGCGCAGAGCGGCGCCCACCCCACCGCCGGCCCGGCCGTAAGCGCGCACCGCGCCACGGACATCGTGCTGGACGGGCGGCTGGACGAGGCGGTGTGGAGCACCCCCGAGCCGGCCACGGGCTTTCGCCAGCAGGAGCCGCGCGAGGGCGAGCCCGCCACGCGCACGGAGGTGCGCTTTGCCTACGACGACCGCGCCCTGTACGTGGGCGCCCGCATGTACGACTCCGCGGAGGTCAGCCGGCAGCTCGCCCGCCGCGACGCGGATGTGGAGAGCGACTGGATCCAGCTGGTGTTCGACACCTACCACGACCATGCCGGACGCACCGTCCTGCAGGTGAACCCCTCGGGCGTGAAGTACGACGCCGGCCAGGCTTCCCCCAACGCCGACCCCTCGTGGGACCCGGTGTGGGAGGTGGAGACGAAGGTGGATTCGCTGGGGTGGACGGCGGAGATGCGCATCCCCTGGAGCCAGTTGCGCTTCAGCAGCGCGGTGGACCAGACGTGGGGCGTGCAGATCTGGCGCTACGTGCAGCGGCTGAACGAGACGTCGATGTGGTCGTTCTGGGGCAGGCAGGAGCCGGGCGGCCCGCCGCGCTTCGGCCACCTGTCCGGGCTGCGGGTGGAGAAGCGGCCGCGGGGGCTGGAGGTCATGCCGTACGCGCTGGCCCGCGCCTCGTACGTCACCCCCTCGCAGCCCGACAGCCCGTTCCAGGACGCGCAGGACTACGACACCCGCGTGGGCGCCGACGTGCGCGCGCTGCTGGGGAGCAACCTGACGCTGTCGGCCACCATCAACCCCGACTTCGGGCAGGTGGAGCAGGATCCCGCGGTGGTGAACCTGAGCGCGTTCGAGAGCTTTTTCGACGAGAAGCGCCCGTTCTTCGTGGAAGGGAGCGGGCTGCTGAGCTTTGGCGGATTCAGCTGCTTTACCTGCAGCAACGTGAGCAGCATGTCGCTGTTCTACTCGCGGCGCATTGGCCGCTCGCCGCAGGGGCAGCTGCCGGAGGGGTACGACTACGCATACGCCCCCGCCAACACCCGCCTGCTGGCCGCCGCCAAGCTCACCGGCCGCACCAGCGGCGGATGGCAGATCGGCGCGCTGGAGGCGGTGACGGCGCGCGAGGTGGGGCGCGTGGCCAACCTGGACGGCACCGGGCAGGAGCTGACGGTGGAGCCCGCCAGCAACTACATGATGGCGCGCGTAAAGCGGACCACGCGCGGCGGCAGCCGCACCTGGGGGCTGATCGCCACCTCCGTCTACCGCGGCTTTGGCGACGGCGACGGGGTGCTGCGCACGCAGATCCCCGAGCACGCCGAGGCGGTGGGCGCGGACTGGTCGCTCTTCTGGAAGAACCAGACGTACCGGCTGATGGGGAACGTGGCGCTGAGCAACGTCTCCGGCGACTCGCAGGCCATCCGCCGGCTGCAGCGCACCAGCGCCCGCTACTTTCAGCGCCCGGACCGCGAGCAGGGAAGCAACGGCCTGTTCAGCGACGCGTACGACCCGGGCGCCACCTGGCTGCGCGGCTTCGGCGGCTACGCGCGGCTGTCGAAGGACAGCGGGCCGTGGCTGTGGGAGACGTCGGTGAACTACCGCAGCCCGGGGTTCGAGGTGAACGACATGGCGTTCCTGAACACCGCCGACTACGTGTGGATGCACGCCAACGTGGTGCGCCAGTTCACCACGCCGGGAAGCTGGTACCGCAACATCTGGCTCAGCGGCGGCGGGCAGCAGCAACTGAACTTCGACGGCGACCGCAACGACCTGCAGTTCCACCAGTTCAGCGAGGTTACGTTCCACAACTACTGGAACGTGGGGCTGTACGCGCACGTGCGGCCCGAGGTGTTCGCCGACCGCACCACGCGCGGCGGGCCCACGGTGCGGCGGCCGGCCAGCTGGTTCGTGGCCCCGTCGTTCAGCACGGACGGGCGCAAGAAGCTGGTGTTCTCCATCAACCCCGGCGTGGGCGGCACCTCCATCGGCGAGCGGTTCTTCGAGGGCGGCGCCGGCGTGCGCTACAAGCCCAGCACCAACGTGCAGATCAGCTTTGGCCCGTCGTACAACTACAGCCGCAACGAGACGCAGTTCGTCACCCGCTTCGCCGACCCCACGGCGACGGACTTCTTTGGCCAGCGCGTGGTGTTCGCGGAGCTGGAGCAGCACGTGCTGTCGCTGGACACGCGCCTGAACTGGACCTTCAGCCCAGAGCTTTCCCTGGAGCTGTTCGCGCAGCCGTTCGTGGCCACGGGCGACTACAGCGACTACAAGGAGTTCGTGCGGCCGCGCTCCACGGAAACGCGCGCCTTCACGGCGCAGGAGCTGAGCGTGGTCGAGGCGGACGACGGGCGGCCGGTGCGCTTCCGTCTGGACACGGACGGCGACCCTCTGGCGGACCAGGGCTTCCGGTTCTTCAACAACAGCTTCAACGTGCGCTCGCTGCGGGGCAACGCGGTGCTGCGGTGGGAGTACCGCCCCGGCAGCACGCTGTTCTTCGTCTGGCAGCAGCAGCGCAGCGGCTTCGAGCCCTTCGGCGACTTCCAGCTGGGCCGCGACACCGACGCCATCTTCGACGCGAGCCCCGACAACGTGTTCGTGATCAAGGCCACCTACTGGCTCGGCACGTGATCGGCTGAAGCGGATCTCACGCGGAGATGAACAGAGGAGGCGGGGAACCAATCAGTTCTCCGCCTCCTCCCGCTTTCAGCAACCAATCCGCCTGACGGAAGACTGCGTCTGGAAGATCGCTGTCATTCTGAGGCTGAGGAAGGCGCCGCGCAGAACCATCTGTACGCTCCAAGGCCTGTGCGCCGACCGAAGAATCTTTATCGGGAACGGGCGGGTCCTCGCGCCGAGGCAGGAGTAGCCGACAGGACCGTGCG
>DASTVC010000336.1:0-7688 GCA_035759295.1 Longimicrobium sp.
GAGCTCGATTCCGAAATCCTGAACGTGGGGCTGGACCTGGCCATGGAGTTCGGGCCCAACTGGATGCAGCCCATCCAGGGCCGCTTGGCGAGCCGATATCCCGGTCTTACCCCCGACGATCTGGATGCCTACGAAGCCGCCTGCCGCACGGCGATGTACTGGGCGCAGCAGCGGGTGCCGGAGCACTGGAACGCCGTCGGCGGCGACGAGGATGAAGCGTTTCGCCGCTTCAAGCCGCACGTCCTGGCCGTGCACCCCTGGATCTCGGGCAAGAACCTGAAGCGCCTGTGGACGCAGGGCCGCTACTACGCCTGGAAGGACGGCGAGCTGGAGTGAGTTGCCTGCAGAACCACACGTCCTCGCGATGTTCGCGGCTGGGAGCGCGTAGACCCGGACGAGTGACCCCCCTTCCCCTGCCGCTTGGTTGATGTCCTTCTCCAGCCTCTCCGACATCGAAAGTAGGGTAAACCAGTTGGCCGGCCGCATCGCCGTGCCGGCCAACCTGCTTCCCACGTTCGGCCATTCGGAGGATTTCGCGCGGCCGCACGTTGAAGTGGATTCGCGCGGCTACCACTACGTCGTCGTGGAGCGGGGCCAGGAACTGCGCCGGGTCACCACCGGCAGCATGGACGAACTGCTGTCCCTGATCTTCGCGGACGTCACCTTCTCCATGGCGTGCGACTTCGAGCTGAAGCACCGTGTGGATGGACAGGACTCGCGACGCCTGCTCTTTGCTACGCAGGTGGATCTCCTTTCACGCCTCTCACCTGATTGGGGCCGACTAGAGGCCGCTCGCCACCAGGCGATCCTCGGCAATCATCCGTTTCGCGATTACGTCGAGCCTCGCAAGACTACGCCATGAAGATCCTCCTCTTCGGCGCGACGGGCACCGCGGGTGGCAGCGTGCTGCGCGCGTGCCTGGACTCGCCGCACGTGGATGAGGTGCGCGCGATCGTGCGGCGGCCGCTTAGGGTTGCGCACGAGAAGCTGCGCGTATTCATCCACCGTGATTTTCTCGATTACGACGACGTCGCGGAGGCGTTCGCGCGGGTCGACGCGTGCCTTTGGTGCCTGGGGATCTCGGTGCGGCAGACGTCGGGTGAGGCGGAGTATCGCACGATCACGCACGACTACGCGATGGCGGCTGCCCGAACGCTGCGGGGGCACAGTCCATCCGCCGCGTTCCACTTCATCAGCGGGCAGGGGACGGCGCTAGACAGCCGGATGATGTGGGCGCGGGTGAAGGCGGAGACGGAGCGCGACCTGATGCAGGAATTCGGCGCGGTGTGCTGGCGGCCGGCGTTCATCGACGGGGCCGACTCCGACAACGCGCCGCGGCTGTACCAGGCCATCCGCCCCGCGTTCCGGCTGCTGCGCGGGCTGCGGGGGATGTACGTGGCGGGCGAGGACATCGGCCTGGCGATGATCCAGGCGACGCGGGACGGCGTGCGCGGCCGCATCATCGACAATCGTGAGATCCGCGCGATCGCGGACCGCGCGCGCGGCGCGGGTGGAGAATCGCGGCTGTCTCGGTAGCATCCAGGCGCTTCACCGCCTCTCGATCGTGTCCCCTCCATCTCTCCTGCGTCCTGATGCCTCGCCTGTCCCCCACCCGTGCCGCGGCCGGCCTGCTGCTCGCGTACCCGGCGCTCCTCCTGACATACCACGCGATCGGCGCGGTGCAGCTCCGCTCGCCGGGCTTTCTGGCCGGGGCCCTGCCGCTGGAGCTCGTGCTGATCGCCGTCGGCGTGCACCTGTGGCGCGGCCGGCCATGGGCGCACGAGGCCGCGCTGGTCTGCAGCGGTGCGCTGGCGGCGATCCTGGTGCTGTACCAGGGGGCGGTATGGTGGGTCTGGCGCGGGGAGATGTGGGAGGGATGGGACCTGATCCAGCTCGTGCTCGAAATTTTTCCCATCGTGGCGCTGGCCGCCGCGTTTGTGATGCTGGCGCGGGACACGAGCATGCCCGCGGCGCGCTACCGCCTGCTTGCGCTGGTGGCGGCGGCGCTGATCGTGGAGCTGGTGCTGGTGGCGCTGATTGCCCGGTACGGCGTCGACGGCTGGATCGGCGGCCCCTGGCACCAGAGGGCGCTGGGAAGATCGCAGACGCCTGCCGTCATGATCCTCGTCCAGATGGGGCTCTGCTGCGGCATCCAGAACCACACCGTCATCTCCGACGCCATCGATCCGCACTGGGGGCCCATCACCCTGTATGGACTCCCCGTCCTCATCGCCGCGAACACACTCGGCTTCGTGGCGATTTTCGCCATCGCGCGCTCCATCCTCGCCCGCCTGGGCCAGCTTTGCGGCCGGGTGGCACGCCCGGCCGTCCCCGCGCCATGAGCGAGATCCGCATCGTCCCCACGGCGGACGAGCACGTGGAGGGGCTGAACCGCTGCCTGGACGCCGTGGCCCGCGAAGGGCGCTACCTGGGCCTTCTCCACGCGCCGCCGGTGGAGGCCTCGCGCGTGTTCGTGCGCGGTGTGATCGAATCGGGCGGCGTGAGCCTGGTGGCGGTGGACGGCACGGGCACCGTCGTGGGCTGGTGCGATGTGCAGCGCCGCATGCTGGAAGGGTTTCAGCACGTCGGCACGTTGGGGATCGGGATGCTGCCGGAGGTGCGCGGTCAGGGGCTGGGCCGCCGGCTGATGACCACGGCGATCGACGCGGCGCGCGAAAAGGGGATGGAGCGCATCCAGCTGGGGGTGTTCGCCTCCAACACGCGCGCCATCGCGCTGTACGAATCCCTTGGCTTTGTGCACGAAGGGCTCAAGCGCCGCGCCCGCAAGTTCGACGGAGGCTATGACGATGACGTGATGATGGCGCTGTTCCTGGACGAGCCTCCGGAGCCCGCGGACCGCTGACCGGAGCGGGCTTTCCATCCCTCCCATTCCACCTCGCCGGCCGCTTCGCCGGCACTCTTTCGATTCGCTCGATCTGCTTGTCGGCAAACGACTTGCATGGCTTGCGCGCGCTGGGTGGGTGGTCGCCCGGCGCAAACCCGAGCGGAGGGACACGGGATGCGAAAGCTCGCGCTGAAGCTGGAAGAGCTGGCGGTGGAGACGTTCGCGACGGCGGCGGACGAGGGCGTGGGGCGGGGGACGGTGTTCGGGGAGCAGAGCGGGGTGAACACGTGCGCCACGTGCGTGAATTTTCTCTGCTGGGCGTCGCGGCTGCAGACCAACTGCTGCACGCAGGACCCGGGCAACGGCTGCAGCCTTCCCGCGGTCTGCTGACGGGGACGCGGCTTCACCGAGGGCGGCGGCCCACCGCGGGTCCGCCGCCCTTGCGTACTTTCCCCGCCGCGGCGGAAAGGCATCCGCACCCCTCGCGCTCCCGTCGGTTTTCCACCATCTTCATGCCTCGCGATCCACCCCTGCATCCGTTCCATCCGGCGACCGACCGGGCGAGACGATTCGCCGGGTGCTCGTCGAAGCTGCGCCGCGCGGTTCTCGGGCATGATCGTCCGCACCGCGCACTTGCGCTCCGGTAGTCACAATTCCCGGGTCCTGAACGTTTCCGTTCCGCATCCCGCCATCCGTTTCCTTTCCTCCTCTCCCTGTTCCCGCTTTCCATGCCAGCCTGCTTCTCCCTCTCGACCCGTCGTGGCCGCCACCTGCCCCTGCCCGGCCGAACCGTTTCCCTGCTGCTCGCGCTGGCGGCGTTCGCCGCCCCGCTGCGGGCGCAGACGGACGGGGGCGATCCCATCGTCACCATCAGTCCGCAGTCCGGCACCTTCACGTCGCCGTCCATCCTGGTGTCGGTGCGCTTTTTCGACAACGCGACGCTGAAGACGAGCACGCGGTCCATCGTCTTCAACGACACGGTGGTAACGACGCAGTTCACGCACTCGTCCGTGGGCACGGTCGTGGGGGGCGTGGCCTCGACGTCGACGGCGACGCTCACGCTGCGGGCGGGGACGAACACGGTCCGGGCGAGCATCTGCGACAACGCGGCGACCAGCACGTGCTCCGACACGTCGGTCGTGACGTTCACGTACGTTCCCGGCAGGCCGGGGGTGCAGGTGACGCCGGACGGGTGGATGATCCCGGCGGTGGGTGCGACCACGCAGGTGCACACCTTCACGGTGCAGAACCCGGGGACGTCGGCGGGGACGTACCGGCTCACGGCGGAGTGCCACGACGGGTTGACGGGGGCGCCGCACACGCCGTGCACCCTGTCGGCGTCCAGCGTGAGCCTGGCGGCGGGGGGCGCGGCCGCCGCGAGCGTCTCGACCACAGCCGCGGCCGGGCGGGTGCTGCTGGTGCGCATGTCGGCGGAGCTGGAGTCCATTCCCGGCGTGGCGGACGCGGGGTGGGTGGACGTGATGGTGGCGGGGAACGCCGGGACGGCCAAACCGGTCATGGAGGCGCAGTCGGTCGACCTGGCCACGGGGGTGTACGCGGTGCAGCGCGGCCAGTGCGTGACGGCGTCGGCGGGCCCGGGGGCGGCGTACGAGTGCGGCGACCTGCGGCTGGCGCACGCGCTGCCGGCGCACCGCACGCTGAACCGGGTCTGGGCGCCGGTGCTGATGTACAACAGCCAGCACGCCGATCCGCGCCCCAGCGTGTACCTTGACGCCACGCTCCCCGCGGGGACGGAGGTGCCGTCGCAGGTCAGCGCGGCCCTCTACTTTTCGGGGTCGGGGCTGGTGGAGCAGCGCTTCTTCGCCGGGTCCGAGTGGCAGCCGGGGACCACGCGGCGCATCGCGGTGCAGGTGGACGCGATGAATACTGCGGCCACCGGGTGGTACCAGTACGACGCGCAGGTGCTGGCCTCGTCGTCGTACGGGCAGTCCAGCAGTCCCGTGATCTACACGGGGCTCACGATGGTCAACCGCGCCGGCAGCCCCTTTGGCAGGGGGTGGTGGCTGGCGGGGCTGGAGCAGCTGGTGCCGGTGAGCAGCGACCGGATGCTGTGGGTGGGCGGGGACGGCAGCAACCGCATGTACCGGTGGGTGACCCCGGGCGTCTGGGTGTGGAGCAACCCGGGGGGCCCGCCCGACTCGCTGACCACCACCAGCACGGCGTACATCCGCAAGCTCCCCGAGGGCGGGCGGGTGGAGTTCGACGGCACCGGCACGCACCAGCGCACGGTGAACCGCCTGGGGCAGGTGACCACGTTCGTGTGGCAGTCGGGCCGGCTGGCGCGCGTGGAGGTTCCGACGCCGAGCGGCACCGCGCCGGCCTACGAGTTCACCTACACCAACGGGATTCTTACCTCGGTGGCCGCGACGGCGCCCGGGGCGCCCACGCGCACCGTCACGCTGGTGCACGCGCTGGGGGACGGGCGGGTGACGTCGATCGTGGACCCCGACGGGGTGGGGGTGCAGTTCGCGTACGGCCACAGCCGGCCCAACCTGGTGACGCGGCGCACGGACCGGCGGGGAACGCCGCTCACCTTCACCTGGACCGCGACGGGGCGGCTGTCCACCGCGCGGCTGGGGGTGGCGACGGGGGACAGCATCATCAGCGTCTTCGAGGCCGTGGAGGACAAGGGGTTCACGACCTCGGTGCCCCTGGCGCTCACGTACACCGCGCTGGAAGGGCCGCGCACCGACGTGTCGGACCGCACCCTGCTGTGGCTGGACGGCCGCGGCGCCCCGCGGCGCGTCCGCGACCCCCTGGGCGGCGAGACGGTGCTGACGCGCGGCGACAGCCGCTTTCCCGCGCTGGTGACGGAGGTGCGCACGCCCAACGCGCGCGGCGACAGCCTGGTGCTGCGGACGAGCGTCGTCTACGACGCGCGGGGGCGGATGGACACCACGCGGGTGCACAACCCGCTGGGCGACGGCGTGAACCTGGTGACCACGTACGGGTGGAACAACGCGGTAGACCGGCCGGCGTGGATCCAGTCGCCGGGCGCGGCCATCGTGCGGATGGGGTACGATTCCGTCACCCGCAACCCCACCTGGCAGGAGCAGGGGGACTCCACCCGGCGCGTCCGGTTCGACTACAACGCCGACGGGCAGGTGATCCGCATCCGCTACCCGCACCCCACCAACGGCACGGCGGGTGGGGGCGGACGCGACTCGCTGGCCTACGACGCGCGCGGGAACCTGAAGCGCACCGTGAGCCCGCTGGGCTTCGTGACGCTGATGTACCGGGACGCCCTGGGCCGGGTGACGGAGACGATCTCCCCCGTGCACGCGGGAAGCTCGTCCGACTCCGCCTCCGTCGCCAACACGGGGCTGCGGAGCACGGTGGCGTACGACGTCATGGACCGCGACACGATGTCGGTGACGTACGGCCGGGCGATGACGCTCACGCGGCACAGCACCGTGGCGCGGCTGTCCTCGACCGACGCCGAGGCGGCGACCGTGCGCACCACCTACGACGCCGGCGGGCTGCCGCTGACGGTGGAACGGTGGTCCACCCCCGACACCGCGCACGTGGACCGGCTCACCACCACGTACGCCTATGACGCCGCCGGCCGCAGGACCAGCGAGAGCGACGGGATGGTCGCCGAGTACTACGCGTACAACCCGGCCGGCAACCTGGTGGTGCACACCACGCGGCGGTCGCACCAGATCACCATGTCATACGACGCGCTGGGGCGGATGACGCGCCGGGTCACGCCTGCGGTCACGTACCCGGCCACCAGCGTGGACTGCAGCGACCCGTTCAATGCGCGGTATCCCACCGCGCCGCGGTGGACTCCGTGCGTCTTCAGCTTCCCGAAGTTCCCGAACAACACCTCCGGCGGCTGGACGATCCCGGCGGACACCGCGTACTTCTCGTTCGACGCCGCCGGCGGGATGACGGTCGCGCAGAACGGCGACGCCATCGTGAGCCGCAGCTACTACCCGGGCGGCGCGCTGCGGACGGACAGTCTGCGCATCCGGGCGTACGGCGCGGGCAGCTTCTCGCAGCACGCGTACGGGCTGGAGTACCGCTACGACGCCGCGGGCCGCGCGCGCGCCCTGCTGCACCCGTACAACCTGGCGGGCGCCGCCCAGCGCGACAGCTTCGCCTACGAGCCGGTCACCGGCGCGCTGCAGACCGTGGTGGGGCGCACCAACCTGAGCTTCGGTTACGGATACGACCTGCTGGGCCGGCTGACGTCGGAGACCATGCCCACCACGTCGGGGACGCTGGGCAACACCTACACGTACGACCTGGACGGGCGGCGGACCAGCCGGGCGGGGATCTACGGCGAGACGTTCACCTACGACGCGCGGGGCAAGGTGCTGAGCGCGGCGGTCACGGGCCGCAGCACCTTCTACAACTACTACTCGGGGCTGGGCAACCTGGTCGCCACCGAGTGGGACAACGACAACAACGCGGCCGAGGAGGTGGAGGAGTTCCGGGTGGACGCGCTGGGGCACCAGGTGTGGCGGCGCAGCGCCACCAACAACCAGCTGTACCGTGACCCGGAGTACGTGACCCGCTACTCCGAGGGCACCAGCCGGGTGGACGAGGTGCAGTTCACCTTTCCGCCCCCGGGCACGTTCCTGGACTCCGCCGCCTTCGCGCGCGACACCACCTTCCGCACGTACGACGCGGCCGGCAACGTGACCGACGGCTGGGAGCGCGCCTGGGGGAACAGCTACCGCAAGGTGCAGACGCGATCCTACTACGGCGCGGACGACAAGCTGCGGGTGCAGCAGGGGTACAACGAGACGGGAGTCAACTTTACCGGCGAGCGCCGCGGCTACTTCAGCGAATACCGCTACGACGCGCTGGGCCG
>DASTVC010000337.1:0-14237 GCA_035759295.1 Longimicrobium sp.
CCGAGGTGTTTCGCACCAACTACTGGGGCGACCCCGAATCCGTCTCCGGCGTGGGGTCCAACCTGCAGCAGACGGCCGTGGTGCGGGCGGAGCTCCCCCGGCTGCTGCGCGAGCTGGGCGCGCGCTCGCTGCTGGACGTGCCCTGCGGCGATTTTCACTGGATGCGGCTGGTGGAGCTTCCCGTGGAGCAGTACATCGGCGGCGACCTGGTGGCGGAGCTGGCGGCGCTCAACCAGGAGCGCTACGGCCGACCCGGGCGCGAGTTCCGGCGCATCGACCTGCTTTCGGACCCGCTGCCGCGCGCCGACGCCGTGTTCTGCCGCGACTGCCTGGTGCACCTGTCCCACACGGACGTGCACACGGCGCTGCGAAACCTGCGCACCAGCGGGGCGGAGTACCTCATCACCACTACCTTTCCCGCGCAGCGCCGCAACCGCGACATCGTGACGGGCGAGTGGCGGCCGCTCAACCTGCAGGTGGCGCCCTTCGGGTTTCCGCCGCCGCTGCAGCTGGTGAACGAGCAGAGCAACGAGTCCGGGGGGCTGTACCCCGACAAGAGCCTGGGCGTGTGGCGCGTCCGCGACCTTCCCGGGGAGTGACCGGGCGCATGGCGGACGAGTGGCCGCGCGGCCGGAAGGCGGCGGGCGGCGGCGCGGGGCGCGGGATTCGCGGAGCGCGCCGGCTCGACGCCCTCGCGGACGGACACGAGCGGCTGCAATGCGCGTCCTGACGCTGGCGGACTGGTACCTCCCCGGCGCGCGCGGCGGCGGGGTGCCGCGCAGCATCGCCAACCTGGCGGCGCGGCTGGGCGGCGAGGCGGAGTTCCACGTCGTCACCCGCGACCGCGACGTCGGGGAGACGCAGCCGTACCCCGGCGTCCGCGCGGGGGAGTGGACCGGCGTCGGCAACGCGCGGGTGCTCTACCTCCGCGGGGGACCGTCCGCGGAGGTGCTGCGGCGGGCGATCGGCGAGGCACAGGCGGAGGTGCTGTACCTCAACAGCGTCTTTTCCTGGGCGTTTTCCATCCGCCCGCTCGTCTTCTGGCGCGCGGGGCGGATCCCCCGGCTCCCCGTGGTCCTGGCGCCGCGTGGCGAGCTGAACGACGGGGCGATGCGGCGCGGCACGGCGAAGAAGCGCGCGTTCCTGGCCGCCGTACGCGCCGCCGGACTCCATCGCGGCGTGACCTGGCAGGCGTCCACGGAGCTGGAGGCGGAGGAGGTGCGGCGCTGGTTCGGCCGCGGCGCGCGGATCCGCATCGCCCGCGACCTGCCCACGCTGCCGGCGGCCGACGCGGAGGCGCCGCGGAGCCCCAAGGAGGCCGGCGTGCTGCGGACTGTGTTCCTGTCCCGCATCAGCCCCAAGAAGAACCTGCTGGGGGCGCTGGAGATTCTCTCCGGTGTCACGGGACGGGTGGTGCTGGACGTCTTTGGACCCGTGGAGGACGCCGCGTACTGGGCGGCGTGCGAAACGCGGGCGGCATCCCTCCCGCCGAACGTGACGATGCGCTACCGCGGAGACCTGGCGCACGAGGCGGTCGGCGCTGCGCTGCGGGAGCATGACCTGTTCTTTCTCCCCACGCTGGGCGAGAACTACGGCCACGTGGTGCAGGAGGCGCTGCTCGCCGGCTGCCCCGTGCTGCTGAGCGATACGACGCCCTGGCGTGGCCTGGCGGAGCGCGGCGTGGGCTGGGATCTCCCGCTGGACGACGCCGCCGGCTTCCGCGCGGTGATCGAACGGTGTGTGGCGATGGGGGCGGAGGAGCACGCAGCGATGTCGGCGCGGGCGCGGCGGATGGGGATGGAGGAGGCGGAGGCGGCGCAGGCGCTGGCGGACAACCTGGCCGTGTTCCGCGAGGCCGCCGGGTCGCGCCCGCCCGCCGCGCGGCCCCGCTCTCCCGCCGCCACGGCCGTATGAGCGGGGGACGAGTGACGAGCGGACGTCGGTGAAGCGGGGAGGGGGCCGGGACGGAGGGTGGCCCGCGCAGGCCGTTCGATCCCCCGGAAGCCGCGGGTGAAAACAGGGCTGTCATTCCGAGGCCCGGCCGCGCGGTTCCCCGCCTTTGCCCGTCACGTTGCAGGGCCGAGGAATCTACCGTCGGCCCGCGTGAGGCCAGCCGCGGCAGCCCGCGCGCGACGTGATGTAACGCAGGCGCTGGACAGGGCCGGTCCCGGGTGTCGGAGCAGACCACGAGGAAGCAGAACGTAGATTTCTCGGTCGCGCGCCGGGTTCACGGTACGGGCGAGATTCGCATTGCGCTCCCTCGAAATGACATCCCGGCGTGGAGATGGTTTTTTCCGGCGAGTGCGACAGACAGGAGTTCCAGAAGAGGCGATGAGCGGGAGCCGATGCTGAAGCGCGAGGCGGCGCGGACGGGCGGGGCGGGGAAGGCGGGCGGGCTGCGGATCCTGATCCTGACACAGTACTTCTGGCCCGAGGACTTTCGCATCAACGACCTCGCACGGGGGCTGCAGGAGCGCGGGCACGCGGTGACCGTCCTTACCGGGATGCCCAACTACCCGGACGGCCGCTTCTTCGACGGCTACGGCGCCGGCGGGCCGCGCGAGCAGGACTACCACGGCGTGCGCGTCGTCCGCGTCCCGCTGGTCTCGCGCGGGGAGGCGAAGGGCGCGCGGCTGGCGATGAACTACGCCTCGTTCGCGCTCTCGGCCAGCGTGCTGGGGCCGCTGCGGGCGCGGGGCGGGGATTTCGACGTCATCCTGGTCTTCGAGCCGTCGCCCATCACCGTCGGCATCCCCGCCCTCGTCCTGCGGCGGATCACGGGCGCGCCGGTGCTGTTCTGGGTGCAGGACCTGTGGCCGGAGATCCTGCAGGGGCTGGGCGTGGTGACGTCGGAGCGGGTGGTGCGGGGGGTGGAGCGGCTGGCTCGCTTCATCTACCGCGGATGCGACCGCATCCTGGTGCAGTCGCGGGCCTTCGCGCCCTCGGTGGAGCGGCTGGGCGGCGGCGGGCGCATTCGCTACTTCCCCAACACGGCGGAAGACTTCTACCGCCCCGTGGCGCCGGAAGACGCGGAGGGCGTGCCCCCGCTGCCGGACGGCTTCCGGGTGATGGTGGCGGGGAACATCGGCGCCAGCCAGGCGTTTCCGACTCTGATCGGCGCGGCGGAGCGGCTGCGGGACGAGCATCCCGACATCCACTTCATCGTGGTGGGCGACGGGCGGATGCGGCCGTGGGTGGAGGAGCAGGTGCGCGAGCGCGGGCTGGAGCGGACCGTGCACCTGCTGGGGCGCCACCCGGCGGAGCGGATGCCGCACTTCTTTGCCCACGCCGACGCGCTGCTGGCCACGCTGGGGCGGGAGCCGGTGTTCGAGTTCACCATCCCCAGCAAGGTGCAGTCGTACTTGGCGTGCGCAAAGCCCGTGATCGCTTCGC
Organism: Longimicrobium sp.; assembly: GCA_035759295.1. Classification (GTDB taxonomy): domain Bacteria; phylum Gemmatimonadota; class Gemmatimonadetes; order Longimicrobiales; family Longimicrobiaceae; genus Longimicrobium. Next base: position 3,394 of record DASTVC010000337.1, read on the forward strand.
TGGACGGCGAGGGGGCGCGGGTGGTGCGCGAGGCGGGCGGGCTGGCGTGCCCGGCGGAGGACCCGGCCGCGCTGGCCGACGCCGTGCTGGCGCTGCGCGAGACGGACCCGGCGGAGCGGGCGGCCATGGGCGCGCGGGCGCGGGCCTACTTTCTTGAGCACTTCGATCGTGAGATGCTGATGGAGCGGCTGGAGGGGTGGATGCGCGAGCTGGCGGAGGCGCGCCGATGAAGATCCTGGTGCTGGGTGGCGACGGGATGCTGGGGCACCGGCTGCTGAAGCAGCTGCGGCCGAACCACGAGGTGCGCAGCACGCTGCGGCAGGACGCCGCCGCGTACGCGCACTACGGGCTGTTCCCGCCGGAGAGCAGCTACTTCGGCGTGGACGTGCGCTCGCTGGAGCGGCTGACGGAGGTGTTCGCCGACTTCCGTCCCGAGGCGGTGGTCAACTGCGTGGGCATCGTCAAGCAGCGCGCCTCGGCGCACGACGCCATCCCCAGCCTGGAGATCAACTCCCTGCTGCCGCACCGGCTCTCCATCCTGTGCCGCGCGCTGGGCGCCCGCCTGGTGCATCTTTCCACCGACTGTGCCTTTTCCGGCAGGGTGGGGATGTACCACGACGACGACCCGTCCGACGCCACCGACCTGTACGGCAAGAGCAAGTACCTGGGCGAGGTGGGCGACCCGGGGTGCATCACCCTGCGGACGTCCATGATCGGCCTGGAGCTGGCGCGGAAGTCGGGGCTGCTCGAGTGGTTCCTGGCCCAGAGCGGGCGCATCAAGGGGTTCCGGCGCGCCGTGTTCAGCGGCTTCACCACGGCGGAGCTCAGCCGGCTGATCGAGAAGCTGCTGGTGGAGCATCCGGACGCGTCGGGGGTGTACCACGCGTCGGCGGAGCCCATCGACAAGTACCACCTGCTGGTGGCCATCCGCGACCGGCTGGGCCGGGAGATCGAGATCGTCCCCGACGACGACTTTCACTGCGACCGCAGCCTGGACTCCAGCCGCTTTCGCGCGCAGTTCGGCTACACGCCGCCCTCGTGGGACCAGATGCTGGACGAGCTGGCGGCGGAGATCAAGGCAGACAATCGATGATATTCGAGGGAAAGAGCGTCCTGGTCACCGGCGGCACCGGGTCCATGGGCAAGAGCTTTGTGCGGCGCGTGCTGAGCGGCGAGCTGGGCACCCCGCGCAAGGTGATCGTCCTGTCCCGCGACGAGGGCAAGCAGCACGACATGCGCACCAGCTACCTGCATATGCGGGCCGCCACCGACGAGGTGATCTACCACAACTTCATGAACGTGCTGGAGTTCCGCATCGGCGACGTGCGCGACTACGCGGACGTGTGCACGGCGCTGCGCGACAGCGACATCGTCATCAACGCGGCGGCGCTCAAGCAGGTGCCCAGCTGCGAGTACTTTCCCGCGCAGGCCGTGCTCACCAACTGCATGGGCGCCACCAACATCGTGCGCGCCATCGAGCAGAACGGCTACCCGGTAGAGACGGTGGTGGGGATCAGCACCGACAAGGCGTGCAAGCCGGTGAACGTGATGGGGATGACCAAGGCCATCCAGGAGCGCATGTTCGTGGCCGCCAACGTGCTCACCCCGCGCACCCGCTTCATCGGCGTGCGGTACGGCAACGTGCTGGCGTCGCGCGGCTCCGTCATCCCGCTCTTCCACGAGCAGATCCGCAACGGCGGGCCGGTTACGCTCACCGTTCCGGAGATGACGCGCTTCCTTCTCTCCCTGAACCAGGCGGTGGACACGGTGTTCGCGGCGCTGCTGCACGCGCGGCCGGGGGAGATCTTCGTCCCCGACGCGCCGGCGGCCACGGTGGAGAACATCGCCCGCGCCCTCATCGGCGACCGGCCCATCCAGCTGCGGGTGACGGGGATTCGCCCGGGGGAAAAGATGCACGAGATCATGGTGAGCGACGAAGAGGCGCCGCAGACGGTGCGGCGGGGCGGGTACTACGCCATCCGCCCCATGCTTCCCGAGCTGCGCGGGCCGGGCGAGGAGCCGGGCGGCGCGCTGGGCAAGGAGCTGTCGTCGGGCGACAGCGTGCTGGACTACGCGGGGACGGTGGAACTGCTGGCGCGGCACCGCCTGCTCCTGGACGACGCGCCGGCGCTGGCCGGCCACGGCGGGGAGCTGCTGCGTTGAGCGAGAGCAAGCGGATGAAGGTCATGACCATCGTGGGCACCCGCCCGGAGATCATCAAGCTCTCCCGCGTAATCCACGAGCTGGACCGCTACACCGACCACGTGCTGGTGCACTCCGGCCAGAACTTCGACTACGAGCTCAACGAGATCTTCTTCCGCGAGCTGGAGATCCGCCGCCCGGACCACTTTCTGGAAGCGGCGGGGGCCACGGCGGCGGAGACCATCGGCAACGTGATCGCGCGGGCGGACCGGGTGATCGAGGCGGAGAAGCCCGACGCGCTGCTGCTGCTGGGCGACACGAATTCCTGCATCTCCGTCCTGGCGGCCAAGCGGCGCCGCGTCCCCGTCTTTCACATGGAGGCGGGGAACCGCAGCTTCGACGAGCGGGTGCCGGAGGAGATCAACCGCCGGGTGGTGGACCACCTGAGCGACATCAACCTCACCTACACCGAGCACGCCCGCCGCTACCTGCTGCGCGAGGGCATTCGCCCCGAGACGGTGATCAAGACGGGCTCGCCCATGCGCGAGGTGCTGACCCACTACGGCCCGCAGGTCGACGCGTCGGACGTGCTCGCGCGGCTGGAGCTTGAGGCGGAGCGCTTCATCGTGGTCAGCGCGCACCGGGAAGAGAACGTCGACAGCGAGAAGAACTTCCGCGGGCTGATCGCCACGCTCAACGCGCTGGCGGAGCGGTGGGGCTTTCCCGTCATCGTCTCCGTGCACCCGCGCACCCGCCAGCGCATGGACGCCGCGGGCGAGCTGGACCTTCACCCCGGCGTTCGGCTGATGAAGCCGCTGGGCTTCTTCGACTACGTGCACCTGCAGAAGCGCGCCTTCTGCGTGGTCAGCGACAGCGGGACGATCACGGAAGAGTCGTCGCTCCTGGGCTTTCCCGCCGTCACCATCCGCGAGGCGCACGAGCGGCCGGAGGGGATGGACGTGGGAACGCTGGTGATGTGCGGGCTGGATCCCGGCGACGTGCTGCGCGCGGTGGAGGTGGTGACGGACCAGTCGCGCGAGCGCGGGCGGCTCCCCGCCACGGTGCCGGATTACGAGACGGAGACGGTGTCGCTCAAGGTGCTGCGCATCATCCTCTCCTACACGCGCTACGTGAACCGCACGGTCTGGCATGCCGTCTGAGCGCCCGCTGCGCATCGCGGTGCTCACGCAGGAAGACCCGTTCTACATCCCGGCCAACGTGGAGCTGCTCTGCCGCGAGCCGGGCTTCGACGTGCGCGAGATCGTGGTGCTGGACGCGCGCGGCTCGCTGGCCAACATGCGCGGCCGGCTGCTGCGCTGGTTCGGACCGGCCGCGTGCGCGCGGCTGGCGGCGCGGCTGGCGGCCAAGAAGGCGCTGGAGGCGGCCAACCGCGCCTCCGGCTACCGGCTGCCGGGGAAGCCTACGAGCCTGCGCGCCGTCGCGCGGCGCTACGGAATCCCCTTCGCGGTGGAAACCAACGCCAACGCGCCGCCGCTGCTGGAGCGGCTGCGGGGGCACGAGCTGGACGTAATCGTCTCGTTCAGCGCGCCGCAGGTGTTCAGGACGGAGCTGCTGCGGCTGCCGCGGCTGGGGTGCGTGAACCTGCACTGCAGCCTGCTGCCGCACTACCGCGGCCTGCTCCCCAGCTTCTGGGTGCTGTACCACGGCGAGCCGGCCAGCGGCGCCACGGTGCACTTCATGGACGCGGAGATCGACAACGGGGCGCTGGTGAAACAGGCCAGGGTGCCGCTGAACGGCGCGCGCAGCATGGACCAGGTGCTGAACCTCACCAAGAAGCGGGGCGGGGAATTGATGGTGGAGGCGCTGCGCGAGCTGGCCGCCGGCACCGCGCGCCCGCTGCCGAACCCGGTGGAGGAGGGTTCCTACTTCACCTGGCCCACGGACCAGGAGGCGCGGGAGTTCCGCGCGAAAGGGTACCGGCTGGCATGACGCGCACGGCGCTGATCAGCATGGACGTGGAGGACTGGCACCACCTGGAGTATTTCGCCGGGTCGCGCATCCCCGTCCCCGGCGAGACCATGCTGGACGGCCTGGACCGCTTCAGCGCCGTGCTGGACGAGGAGGGCGTCCCCGGCACCTTCTTCACCCTGGGCGAAGTCGCGGCGACGCACGGGGTGAAGCTGCGGGCGCTGGCGGACGCGGGGCACGAGATCGCCTCGCACGGGCCCGACCACACGCTGCTCAAGCGCATCTCCACGGCGGACTTCGTGGCGCGGATGCGGGGCCACAAGGATACGCTGGAGCAGACCGTCGGCCGCCCCGTCTCCGGCTACCGCGCGCCCTGTTTTTCGATGGACGAGGAGAAGCTGGCGCGGCTGCCGGAGCTTGGATTCCGCTACGACAGCAGCTGGATCCGCTTCGGCGCCCATCCCCTCTACGGGTCGATGGACCTGACGGCGTGGGACGAACCGGTCCCCGGCGCCTGGCGCGACCCCGCGTCCGGGCTGGTGGAGTTCGAGGTGCCGATGGCGAAGACGCCGCTGGGAAAGAAGCTTCCCGCCGGCGGCGGCGCCTACTTCCGCATCTTTCCGTGGACGGTCACGCGCTCGCTGGTCCGCCGCTTTCTGGCGACGGCCGGCGTGTACGTGTTCTACATCCACCCGTTCGAGTGCTCGGCGGTGCCGGGGATCACCTACCCCGAGGGCACCGGCCGCGGGACCCGCGTCCGCTTCCAGGCGGGCCGATCGAAGACCCTGCCGCGCCTGCGCCGCCTGTTCGCGGAGCTTCGCGCGGCGGGGTTCACCTTTTCCACCTGTGACAGCGCCGCCCGTGCCCTCGTCCGCTGACGTCGTGGTGGTGGGATCCGGCGGCTTCGTGGGCCGCGCCCTGGTGCCCGCGCTGCGCGCGGCCGGGCTTACCGTCCTGGGCGTGACGGGCCACCCGCGCACGCCGGACGAGCGGGCCGTTGACGTGACGGACGAGGCGGCGGTGCGCGCGCTGTTCGCCTCGCTGGACGGCCCGCCGCGCGCGGTGGTGCACCTGGCCGCCATCGCCCACCGTCCCGCCTCCGAGGTGGGGCCGGAGGCATATGACGCGGTGAACCACCGCGGGCTGGTGAACGTCCTGCGCGCGTCGCGGGAAGCGGGGACTGCCCGGCTGGTGTTCTTCAGCTCCGCCTCCGTCTACGGCGACGCGGGGCGCACGGGCCCGGTGCCCGAGGACGCGGAGCTGCGGCCGGCGGGCCCGTACGGCGCCAGCAAGGTGCGCGCGGAGGAGGCGTGCCTGGCGGCCATCGCGGACGGCTTTCGCTGCACCATGCTGCGCTTTCCCGCCATCTACGCGCGCGACTGGCTGCCGGACGTGCGCAAGCGCGCCTACGTGCCCGGGCTGGGCGGCCGCGTGCTGCTGCGCGTTCCCGGCCGCCCGCCGCGCTACAGCCTGTGCGCCATTCAGAACGCGGTCGATGCGGTGCACCGCGCGCTGGGCAAGGGGCTGGAGCCGGGCGCCTACAACGTGACGGACGGCGACCCGTACACGCAGGACGAGGTGGCGCGGGTGATCGGCGCCGTGGACGGCGTATCGCACCGCGCATCCATCCCCCGTCCGCTGGCGCGCCTGGCGCTGTGGGACGCCGCCGGCATGCTCCCCGAGCCCCGCGGCACCGCCCTGCGCGACAACTACTGGAAGCTCTTCGAAGGCCTGGTCCTCGACGACTCCCGCTTCCGCGCCGTCGGCTTCCAACCCACCGTCCGCCTGGACTCGCTGCTGTCCTGACGGTCTCGTCCGCGCGGTCCTGGCGATCCGTTGAGTTGTACCTGAACCGTCCCGAGCGTTGACTTCCTGAGGGAGGCGCCGCGCCACCGCCTGCTTCTGCGTCCAGAAGAACGGTGTCATTCTGAGGAAGGCGCCGCGCCAAATCGTCTTCCCGCTCCAGGGCCTTTGCGCCGACCGAAGAATCTTTATCGGGAACGGGCGCCATTCGCGCCGAGGCCGACGTAGCCGACAGGACCGTGCGCCCATCGTAGAGATTCTTCGGTCGGCGCACAGGCAAGGGTGCGACTGGAAGGGACGGGGCGGCGCCTCTCTCAGAATGACACCGTCCGCTTTATCGGTGCTCTAGTTCCGGATCCCGTCTGAGGCGAATCAGTTCCCGGCATGGAAAGCGGCCCCGCGCCTTCGGAAAGGCGCGGGGCCGTCGAGCATCCAGCAACGGAGCGGGCTACGGTCTGATGGTGCTGCGCGGGCGGCGGCGGCCGACCAGGCCTCCCACGTCGCCCTTGAAGTTGTCGAGGGCGGCGCGGAACGGCTCGTTGTTCGGATCGTGGCTCACGCGCGCCATGTACTCCCGCACGAACGCCAGGATCACCCCCAGCACCAGCCCCAGCATCAGCGACGCCGTAAGCACGCGCGGCAGGGAGCCGCGCGGGTTCTCCGGCACCAGGGGCGGGTCCAGCACGCTCACCACCGTCATGTCCTCGCGCACGTTCACCTGCGCGTTGGCCAGCTCCGCGCTCAGCGCCAGGTACACCTGCTCGTCGGTCTTGTACTCGCGCATCACCCGCGTCGCCGCGGCGCGCAGGTCGGGCACCTCGCGCGCGCCGGGAAACACCCCCGACGCGCCGCCGCCCGTTACGCGCGCCAGCTGGCCGCGCATGGTGGCCAGCTCGCTCTCGCCGGCCTGCAGCCGCGGGTGCCCGGGGGCCAGCGTGCGGCGCAGCTGGGAGACCTCTACTTCCTTGGCGAAGATCGCCTGCTGCAGCGAGCTGGCCGCCTCGAGCCCCTGCCTGGCCTGCTCCTGCACGTCGGCGGTGCCGCTGTTGCGCTGAAAGTCCACCATCCGCTGCTCGGAGATGGCCAGCTTTTCCCGCGCCTGGGCCACCTGCTTCTCCAGCACCTCGCCCTTGGAACCCGCCGCGTCCACCGCCAGGCGGGTGGCCATCTCGTTGATGAGCCCGGGAAAGTGGCGGGCCACCGCGGCCGCCACCCGGGGGTCGTGCGCGTCCACCTCTACCGTGATGGAGCCGTCGGCGCTCACCTTGCGCCGCGTGCCCTTGCCCAGCACGCGGTAGATCTCGGCCGCCGTGGTCCCGGGGATCTCGCGCATCACCCGGTGCGCCACCGAGTCGCGCAGCGAGCGGCTGTTCAGAATGCCGGTAACCAGCTTCTGCCCCACCGACCCGCCGCCCATCCGCGCGGTCACGAAGGTGGGGAGCTGCGCCATCATGGAGCTGCGGTCGTTCGATTCCGGCGAGGGGACCAGCACCGTGTTGCTCGTGTACACCGGCGGGCTGAGCTTTACGATGGCGATGCCGGCCACCACGGCCAGCACCGTGCACAGCGCAATGCTCCGCCAGCGGTGCAGCAGCACCGCCACGTAGTCCAGCAGCCGGATCTCGTCGCCGCGCGGCGGGTCGCCGGCTTCGTCGTTGTGCTTGATCATCCTGGCAAAAGGGTTCGCGGCGAGCGCCGTGGGCGCGCCACCGCGAAGCGGGAGTACAGGGATCAGGACCCGTGCGCGCGCCGTTCTGACGGCCGCGCGCCGAACTCCGTCACAGGCAAAAACTTACGGAAGTTACCGAGCCGCGCCCCCGCTGGCAAGGATTCGCCGGTACTTCGCGGACGCGCGGGATGATGTTCTGGCCGGCATCCGGACAGCCCATCCAGAACGGATGAAGCGCCTCACACGGAGTCAGCGGAGTCAACGGCGTTCGCGTATGCCGTCCCGACGCGGTGATGCGATATCGAGAAGTTAGGTTCATCGCGGATTTTGTTGCACGCCACGCTCCGCGGAAGCGATGGCGGGTTTACCATGCGCGACCCCGTGTCCTGCACATCGGCCGTTGTGGGTCGCACCGGGCTTCCCTGGGGACCTCGGGAACGGCGGACGGATGGAAGCGCGGCAGGGGGCCATCCGCGTTTTTTCTGGCAACCCCTTTCCCGCCGCAGCGCCCCGCAACCCGCCATTCGGCTTTACCTGATGCGCGATCTCGCGAACCGTCCCCTCGCGCGGCTCCTGGGGAACGCCCCGGCCCTCTCGCGGGGCCCGGGCTTCGCTAGATCGCGCATCGGGTGTTCGTGGATGCTGGTTCCGGTGCGCTTGCGGCGGGACCTCGGCGCTGGGCCGGGGACGAGGATGGCGGGATAGGTATCTCCCAGAAAACGCGGATGGCCCTCTGCCGTGCGTCCATCCCTCTACCGTTCCCGACGCATCCACACACGTGCGGAGCAACCCCCACCTGCCGACGTGCCCGGACCCCATTCCACTGCATCGTGGGTCATCTCGCCCTTGCAGGGCGTTACCCGCAGGTAGCAGCCAGATCCGCGATGAAACCAGAAGTTAACGGTTGGGGCGGGAGCCTCTTGAACGCCCGCCGATGGCGGGAGGCTGCCCCTCGTTACGCCGCGGGGGAGGCGGCGGCGGGGCGGGCGGCCATCAGCGACTGCAGGCGCGGCGCCAGTGAATCCGCCATCACCCGGTGCCAGGCGGCCGTGGGGTGAATGTCGCGCCCGAAGCGCAGCTGGCGGCGCTCCGCCTTCCCCAGGCGATGGAAATCCGGCAGCGGATCGTGCAGCAGTGCGCCCGTGTCGGCGGCCAGCTCGCGGAAGCGCTGCTGGTATCCTTCGGGCGAGCTGGTCTCTTCCACGTACTGGTAGAGCGGAACGGGCATCAGCAGCGCCGGCGCGGCGGATTCCGCGATCCACCGCGACAGGATGGCCCGCATCAGCCGCCAGTCGGGGTGGTCGGCGCGGTCGTAGGCGGGAAGGGGCTGGTAGCGGGTAAGCGTCTGGACGACGTCCTTCACCCCCAGCTTGTTCACCACCTTGCGCACCAGCGCGTGGTCGCCGCCGCGGTCCAGGTGCGCCAGGTCCTCCGGCGGCACGTCTTCCATCCGCAGCGGCTCACGGGGCACCGGCACGCCGTGCAGCGACAGCGCCCCGTCGTCGGCGAGCGAGAACCAGGGCTTGGCCAGCACCACCTCGCGCCCTTCGGCCTCGAAGATCCGGTAGCGCGAGGCCACCCGGCGGATGTTCTCCACCTGCACCGCCAGCACCAGCAGGTCGTGCTCGATCCCCCCCGCCATCTCGCGCCACGCCAGGTACTGCTGGTCCGTCCCCGATCCCGGCAGCCCGAAGTTGAACACCTGCACTCCGGGCACCTGCCGCTCCAGCACGTCGCCGTACCGGTCGCGGTTGCTCACCCCGTCGCCCGCCGTGAACGAGTCGCCAAAGAGCAGCACCCGGTACGCACCCGCGGGCCGCGCGGGGGTGAACTCGTGCTCGGAGCGAAAGCCGGCCGCGTTGGCGCGCACCAGGTAGCCGCCCCCTTCGTGCGGCACCCGCGCCTTTACGCCGGGAACGAAGCGGTAGCCCAGCACCGGGTGATACTCGAAGAGGGGACGGCTCATGGACCGGGGCGAAGGGACGTGGTTCGATTGCGGCCGCGCGCGTCGGGCGGGGGGATGATAACCCCCGCGAACGCCGCCTGCCAGCCTGTCCGCCGGGCCCGCGCGGGGGAGCGGATGGCGGCGTCCGGCGCCCGCATTCCCTTGCGGCGCCTGCAGATGAGGGGTATGTTCACCGGCTTTCCCGCCGCCTGCGCACAGCGCGCCCGCGGCGGACTTTTCCCGGCACACGCACGCTTTTCCAACGGCCTGATGTCGACCGTTCTGGGCATCTCCGCGTTCTACCACGACTCCGCCGCCGCCCTGGTGCGCGACGGACACATCGTGGCGGCCGCGCAGGAGGAGCGCTTCTCGCGCAGAAAGCACGATCCGCGGCTGCCCAAGGGCGCCATCAACTACTGCCTGGAAGAGGCCTTCATCGAGCCCGCCGAGCTGGACGCGGTGGTGTTCTACGATCATCCCCTGCTCACGCTTGACCGCGCCGTCAAGTCGCTGCTGGCGGTGGCGCCGCGGGGGATGGAGCAGTGGCTGGACGCCGGGGCCGGGCTGCTGGGCACCAAGCTGCTGGTCACGAAGGTGCTGCAGGAGGCGCTGGGCCACCCCGTCCCCGTGCTCTTCAGCGAGCACCACGCCGCGCATGCCGCCTCGGCCTTCTATCCCTCCCCGTTCCAAGAGGCCGCCATCCTCACGCTGGACGGCGTGGGCGAGTGGGCCACGACGACCATCGGCGAGGGGCGGGGATCGTCGCTGCGCATCGTGGAGCAGATCGACTACCCGCACTCGCTGGGGCTGCTGTACAGCGCGGTGACCTACTTCTGCGGCTTCAAGGTCAACTCCGGCGAGTACAAGCTGATGGGCCTGGCGCCGTACGGCCAGCCGGTCTACGCCGACCGCATCCGCGAGCACCTGATCGACCTGCGCCCCGACGGCAGCTTCCGGCTCAACACGGAATACTTCGGGATGCTGGATTCCGCGCGGATGACGAACGACCGGTTCGACGCGCTTTTCGGCGGCCCGGCGCGGCAGCCGGAGTCGCGCATCACCCGGCGCGAGATGGACATCGCGGCATCGATCCAGAAGGTGTGCGAAGAGGCGGTCCTGGGATGCGCCCGCCACGCCCACGAGGTCACCGGCCTGCCGAACCTGGTGATGGCGGGCGGCGTGGCGCTGAACTGCGTGGCCAACGGCATCCTGCTGCGCGAGCGCGTCTTCGACCGCATCTGGATCCAGCCCGCCGCGGGTGACGCGGGGGGCGCGCTGGGTGCCGCGCTGCAGGCCAGCATCGTTCGCTTCGGCGACCCGCGGCCCATGAACCCCACGGGGCGCGACGTGCAGCAG
>DASTVC010000338.1:0-3022 GCA_035759295.1 Longimicrobium sp.
GGCGCGCATCCAGAACCGCCTGGAGCGGGTGCGGATGCAGCGCGCGCTGGCCGAGACCGACGCGCTCACCGGCGTGCTGAACCGGCGCGGCAGCGAGGAGGTGCTGGAGCGCTTCCTTCGGCTGGCGGCGGGGCAGGGCGATCCGCTGGCCGTGGGCATCGTGGACCTGGACTGCTTCAAGGGGGTCAACGACCGCTGCGGCCACGCCGTGGGCGACGAGGTGCTGGCCCGCGTTGCCCGGGTGCTGCAGAAGCGCTTCCGCTCGCAGGACGTGGTGGCGCGCTGGGGGGGCGAGGAGTTCGTGGTGGGGATGTACGGAATGGACCGCTCCGATGGCGTGCAGCGTCTGGCCGAGGCGCTTGAGGTGCTGCGCGAGGAGGTGTTCACGGGGCCCGACGGGGAGACGTTCTCCGTCACCTTCAGCGCCGGCGTGTCGGAGTTCGCCGCGGACGGGCGGGACCTGCAGGCGCTCTACCGCGCCGCGGACGGGGCGATGTACGCGGCCAAGGAGGCGGGGCGCGACCGCGTGCTCCCCGCCGGGTGGACGCCCGCGCACGGCGAGGGCCCGCGCACGGTGGACGTGCTGGTGGTGGAAGACGACCCCGCCATCGCCCGCCTGCTGCAGCACGCGCTGGAGACGCGCGGCCTGCGCCACGAGTGGGTGAGCAGCGGCGAGCGGGCTGCGTCTCTGCTCACGGGCCCCACGCCGGAGCTGCGCGCCCGGGTGGTGCTGCTGGACGTGGACCTTCCCGGGCTGGACGGCCTGGGTGTGCTGCGCCTGATGGCGCGCGAGCGGATGCTGGAGCGTACGCGCGTCATCATGCTCACCGTGCGCACGCACGAGGCCGAGGTGGTGCGCGCACTTGAGATGGGTGCCTTCGACCACGTGTCCAAGCCCTTCAGCGTTCCCGTCCTCCTGCAGCGCATCCGCCGCGCCCTGAAGGTCTGATGATGACGATGAACTGCAACTGCATTGCCTCACGCAGAGTTAGCAGAGTTAGCGGAGTTGTTTCTGCCGTCACCCTGGGCCTCTCCCGTGAATCCACTCCAAAAAGGAATCGGCTGCGGAGGGCGACCCGCCGGAATCGCGCAGAACAAACTCTGCTAACTCTGCTAACTCTGCGTGAGGCCATTCTTTTTGTGAACTTCGCATGACGCCCCGCTTTCTGGTGGAATCCGCGCTGATCGGCGAGGGGGTGATCCTGTTCCTTTCGCTGCTCATCCTGTTCGAGCACGCGTGGCGGGCGGCGCGGCGGGAGAAGCGCTGGCGCGTGCCGATGGAGCGCGGGCGCATGGCGCTGCTGGAGGTGGTGCGCAACGGACGGACGACGCGGACGGACGACCAGCTGCTGCGCTCCCTTCCCGTGCGCCAGCAGGTGCGGCTGTTCACCGAGATCGTCCCCAGCATCACCGGGCAGAGCCGCGACCACCTGGCCCGGCTGGCGCAGCAGATCGGCCTGGTGCCCGTCGCCGAGCGGATGGCGATGGCCAGGGACTGGCGCGACCGGCTGCACGGCGTGCGCCTGCTGGCGGCCGTGGGCGGCGGCGGGCACATCGTCCCCGCGCTGCTGGACGATCCGGACCCCGCCGTGCGCGCCGAGGCGGTGGAGTGGGCCGGATCGCATCCCACCCCCGAGCTCATCGACCGGCTGGTGCAGCTGCTGCCGCGCACGGACCGCTACGGCAGCTTCGTCGTCCGCGACTCGCTGCTGCGCGTGGGGGTAGAGGTGGTGCCGCCGCTGGCGCGCTACCTGGAGAAGTTTTCCGGCCGGCACGCCGAGCCCGCGCTTGACGTGGCCGCCGGCGTTCCCGACGTCCGCTTCGCCCCCGCGGCGCTCCGGCTCTGCCGCGACCCGCTGCCGCACGTGCGCGCCCGCGCCGCCGCCCTGGCCGGCGCCGTGGGCAGCGAAGAGGCCGTGGGCGTGCTTCAGACGCTGGTGAACGACGAGGACGCCGAGGTGCGCGCCGCCGCCGCCGCCGCGCTCGGACGGCTGGGGCACTGGCCTTCGGCGACCGTCATCGCGCCGCTGCTGCGTGACCGCGCCTGGATCGTCCGCAGCCAGAGCGCGCTGGCGCTGCGGGCGCTGGGAAGCCCGGGGCTGCTCTACCTGCGCAAGGGCCTCTCGGACGACGACCCCTTCGCCGCCGACATCGCGCGGCAGGTGCTGGACCTGCCCGAGGCATCTGCCGAGCGGGAGCGGTGGACGTGACGATCGGCCAGTTCGCGACCCTGGTCCTGGTCCGGCTGGAGTGGGCGATCCTCGTCTACTTTCTGCTGGTGAACGGGTGGTACGCCCTGCTGCTGATGAGCGCGGGGATCGAGATGCGCGAGTACGTGCTGCTGGCCCGCGGCCGCGCCCGCTGGCGGCTGATGGGCTCGCGCGTGGTCCCCAGCATCAGCATGCTGGCCCCCGCCTACAACGAGGCCGCCACCATCGCGGAGAGCGTGCGCGCGCTGCTGGCGCTGTTCTATCCCAACCTCGAGGTCGTGGTCGTCAACGACGGGTCCAAGGACGAAACCATGCGGGTGCTGGTGGAGACCTTCGACCTGTCCCCCATCCACCCCATCTACCAGAAGCGCATCCCGTCCAAGGACGTGGTGGGCCTGTACCGCTCGCGCCTGTACCCCAACCTGGTCGTCATCGACAAGGCCAACGGGGGCAAGGCCGATGCGCTGAACGCGGGGCTCAACTTCGCCACCGGCGAGCTGGTGTGCGCCATCGACGCCGACACGCTCATCGAGCCGGACTCGCTGCAGCGGATGGTGCGGCCGTTCCTGGAGCGCGCGGACGTCGTCGCGGCGGGGGGGACCATCCGCATCGCCAACGGCTCCCGGGTGGAGGGCGGGCGGGTGATCCGGGCCCGCGCCCCGCGCAAGCTGCTGCCGGGGTGCCAGGTGGTGGAGTACCTGCGCGCCTTTCTTTTCGGCCGGCTGGGATGGAACCGGCTCGGCGGCAACCTGATCATCTCCGGCGCCTTCGGTCTCTTTCGACGCGCGTCGATGATCGCGGCGGGCGGCTAC
>DASTVC010000339.1:0-5607 GCA_035759295.1 Longimicrobium sp.
AAGAATCTCTACGATGGGCGCACGGTCCTGTCGGCTACGTCGGCCTCAGCGCGAGGGGCCCTCCCGTTTCCGATAAAGATTCTTCGGTCGGCGCCACGGCCTGGAGCGCGCAGACGGTTTCACGTGGCGCCTCCCTCAGAATGACAGCGATCTTCTAATAAAGCGGACGGTGTCATTCCGAGGGAGGCGCGCGCTCCGGCCCTCCCAGTCGCACCATGGCCTGTGCGCCGACCGAAGAATCTCTAGGATGGGCGCACGGTCCTGTCGGCTACGTCGGCCTCGGCGCGAAGGACCTCCCGTTTCCGACAAAGATTCTTCGGTCGGCGCCACAGGCTGGAGCGTGAAGACAGTTTCGCGTGGCGCCTCCCTCAGAATGACAGCGTTCTTCTAATAAAGCGGACGGTGTCATTCTGAGAGAGGCGCGCGCTCCATTCCTTCCAGTCGCACCCTGGCCTGTGCGCCGACCGAAGAATCTCTACGATGGGCGCACAGTCCTGTCGGCTACGTCGGCCTCGGCGCGAAGGACATCCCGTTTCCGATAAAGATTCTTCGGTCGGCGCACAACCTCTGGAGCGTGAAGACGATTTTGCGCGGCGCCTTCCTCAGAATGACAGCGATCTTCTAGGCGGATTCGGGATGACTGGCCTCGTCCCGGCTCAGGGCTGCGCGGGAGGCGGGGCCGGGATGGGCTGCGCGGCGGTGGAATCGGGCGGCTGCACGACCTGGCGCGGGTCCTCCGGCACGTCGCCGCCCACCATGGGGCGCAGGCGGTCGGTCGCCCGGCGGATGTTGGGCCGGTTGGTGCGCAGCTCTCCCGCCGCGTCGTCCAGGTCGTCGTCGCTGTAGATGACGTGCGGGGTGATGAAGACGAACAGCTCGAAGTCGTTGTTCCGGCGCAGCTTGCGGCCGAAGACGCCGCCGATCACGGGGATGTCGGAAAGGAAGGGGACGCCGCCGCTGGTGCGGTCGCGCTGCGAGCCGGCCAGCCCGCCCAGCACGGCGGTGTGCCCGTCGCGCACCAGCAGCTGCGTCTGGATGGCGCGGGTGCTGATCACCGGCGCGTTCACCCCGCCGCCGGCCTCCTGGTCGGTGGCGCTGTTCACCTCCTGCGTCACCACCAGCTGCACGTAGCCGTCGGCGCTGATGGTGGGGAGCACCCGCAGGCTGGTGCCCACGTCCTTGTACTGCACCACCTCGTCCAGCACGCCGCCGTCCGTGGAGCGCTGCACCTGCACGAACGGCCGCTGCTCACCGACGACGATCTCCGCCTCTTCGTTGTTGGCGGCCAGCAGCAGCGGGCGGTCCAGGATGATGACGCTGCTGCGCGTTTCGCCCGCGCGCAGCACCACGTTCAGGTCGATGCCGCCCAGGTTCAGCGCGCGGATCACCAGGTCCGAAAGGCCGCCGCCCGTGGTGCCGCCGCCGATCGTGGTGTTCTCCGAGTCCTTCACCGGCACGTCGCCCGTCGTGGCCTGCAGGCCGTACGAGAGGGTGAAGTCGCGGCGCACGTAGGCCACGGTGGCCTCGATCAGCACCTGCAGCGGCCGCACGTCCACCTGTTCCACCGCCGCGCGGATGAGGGCGAAGTCCGCCTGGCTGGCGCGCACCAGCAGGCTGTTGGTGCGCTGGTCGGGGACAATGACCACGCTGCCGCTCAGGTTTCCCGTCGGCTGCTGCACCACCGCCACCTCCGGCCCCGGCTGGCCGTACGGGGCCACGCGGTTGGCGTTCAGCCCGTCGTTCAGCGTCTCGCGCCGGCCGCCGATCTCGCCCAGCGCGCCGCCGCGGCCGTACAGCGCGTTCACCGTGGCCGCCACGTCCGCGGCGCGCGCGTGGCGCAGGCGGACGACGAACAGCTCCATCCCGTTGGCGCTGGCCAGCGAGGTCCCGGGCTGGGGCGCACCCTGCGGAAACTGCGGCGGGGCCTGCGCTCCCGCCTGCGGGACGGATACGGAGCGGATGTCGTACGCGCGGCCGCCCTCCGTCTCGACCATCGCGTAGCCCTGCCCCTCCAGGAGCAGGCGCAGCAGCCCGGCGATCTCGGCGCGCGGGATGGGGCCCGGGGTGGTGAAGGTGATGCGCTGGTTCCCCAGCGCGCCGAAGAACACCGGGCGGTCCAGGTACTGGCCCAGCGCCTGGACGGCCGCGCGCAGCTCTACCTCCACCAGGTTCACGGTCACCCCCTGCGCGCCCTCAGACACCAGCGGCTGCGCGCCCAGGGGGGCGGCGGCGGCCAGGAGAAGGGGGAGAAGGATGCGGGCGATGCGGTTCACTGCCATGGCTTGCGGACCGTGAGTCTCCAGGTGGTATCCGGCGACGCCACCACGACGACGCTCTCGGTGATGTCGCGGATGCGCAGGTCGCCCAGCACGTCGCCGCGCTTTACGACCACGGCGCCCTCGCGCCCCGGCACCCCTTCAAGCAGGGCCTGCCAGGGCGGGCCCACGATGCCCGACACCAGCAGCTGCGGGCGCGGCGGCGGGGGCGGCACGTACTGCGGCTGTGGGCCGGGCATTCCCATCATCCCCGGCATCATCCCCGGCTGGGCGAAGCCGATCGGCGCGGGGGCGCGGTCCAGGCGGAAGGGGTTGCCCCCCGTCACCGTACGCCCCGCCGCCGCCAGCCGGTCACGGGGGATGCGCCGCGGCTCCGGCGGCGAGGTGGAGAGCGCACCCACCGGGGCCCGCACCTCCGGCTCCGCGCGCCGCCAGCGGGACCATCCCAGCAGCAGGACGGCCAGGGCCAGGATCCAGAGCAGCGCCGCCATACGCCTCCGGTTCACGGGACCCCCTCCGTCCGGGGAAGGCTGTCGACGTACATCTCCACCGTGTCGGCCGACGCGTCGTCCTGGCCGACGCCGGCGGCGGCGCGGGGAAGGCCGTCCCGGCGCACCAGAGCCAGCCCCTGCACGCTGATCTCCATCCGCAGCGCCTCCGGCTGCTCCGCGGGCCCGCCCGGATTGGGCTGGGTGATGGCGAGCTCGCGAACGGCCAGCAGCTCCGGCCCGCCCTCCAGCATCCCGAGCATGCGGGTGATGGCGGGAAGGTCCCCCGTGGCGTCCGCGCGCACCCCGATCCGCATGAAGATGCCGGCGGAAGCGGTGTCCGGCTGTACCTGCACGGAGCCCAGCTGCACCCCCGCGCGCGCCGCCACCCCGCTCACCAGCGACGCCAGCGCAGCCCCCGACGCGGCCGCCGACTCGCCCTCCAGCACCCCGGCGCCCACGGCGACAAAGCGGGCTCGGCGCGCCTCCAGCGAGTCCAGCGAGGCGGGAAGGAGCCGCACCGTCTGCTCGGCGCGCGCGGCCTCCGTCGCCATCTCCGCCGCGGAGGCGCGCACGTCCGCGTCCCAGCGGCGCCACGCGGGGATCCCCCGGCTCAACAGGACGAGGACGATGATGACGATCGTCCCCACCGCCAGCGTCCGGCGGTCGCGGTCGGAAAGGGTGTGGATCACGGCGCGTCCTCCTCCACGGCCGCCGGCCGCGCGCGCCGCTCCGCGTCGATGCCGAAGCGCACCGTCACCCGCTCCAGCTCGCGTCCGGCCAGCGCCTCGCGGGTCACGGGGCCCACGATCTCCGGCGCCACGATCCCCGGCACCTTCTCCAGCGGCCGGACGACGGCCGCCGCGCGCGGGGCCAGGGCGACCACGCTGCCGCCCGCCGTGTCCACGCGGAAGGCGACGATGGCGCTGCCGGTGGGGAGCGCGGCGGTAAGGTCCGCCAGCAGCAGCGTGGGCGAGTAGCGTCCCACGTCGAACGCCGCGGCCTCGGCCAGCGCGTCCGTCACCCGCGCCAGCTCGCGCTCCGTGTCGGCCGCCGCGCGCCGCCGGTCCTGCACCGCGGCGATGCGCCCCGCGGCGCGGTCCTCCGCATCCATCGCCCGCAGCGCCGGCGCAACGGCCGCGAACGCCAGCGCCGCCGCCAGCGCGCCCGCCGCGAGCCCGATCCGCCACCCCGGCACCTCTCCCGCGGCAGCGCCGGACGCGCGGTGCACCATCCGCTCGTACTCGGGGAGCGAGGCGGCGCCGTACGCATCCGCAAAGCGCCACCCGTCCTCCCCCAGCCGTGCCAGCGCGGGGACGGGCGCCAGCGGAGACACGGCGGGGGCCTGCGCGGCGGCCAGGCGGCGGACGGACTCCAGCTCGCCGCCCCTCAAGCGAACTTCGGCGACGGCGCCGCCATCCGGCCAGAGCAGGTGCTCGCCGCCCAGCCCGCGCCCCAGCACCGCCACCGCGGGGACGAAGCGGTCCACACGCACCCCGGCGGTGCGGCACCCCGCCTCTACCGCGCGCACGGCCCGCTCGTCCAGCGCGGCGGCCCACACCGTCCCCGGCTCCACCACGCGGACTCCCGTGACGACGAGAGGGACGCCGTTGCGGAGGAAGAACTTTCCCGCTCCCTCGCGGACCACCTGGGCCAGCAGCCCCGCGTCCTCCAGCGGCGGCAGCCCGGCGATGCGCCGCGTCTGCGCCAGCGACGGGCCGAGCGCGACGACGACGCGCGGACGCGGAAAGCGCGGCAGGGGGACGGCGGCCACCAGCTCGGCGACGGCGGCGGAGAGCGAGTCTCCGGCCCCCACCTCCGCCTCCGTGGCGGCCACGATGCGCCCCGCCCGCAGCGTGACGGCGCGGATGCGGTCCGCGCCCACGGCAATCCCCAGCGTAACCGTCATTCCGTCCACGTCCTTCGCCGCACGATGGCGGCACGCGTCCCCGCGCGCACCAGCCGCACCTCCACCACGCTCACCGCCGGGGGCGCGCCCACCCCGCCGCGCGCGCGGACGATCCACGCCTCCGGCTCCGTGACCGCCGCGCCCACCAGCTCCGGAAAGCGGCGCCCCGCTTCCTCCCGTGCGCTGGGGGAGAGCGACTGGGTGAACGCCGCCAGGTCCGCCGGGCGCTCGCCGCGCAGGCGCAGCTCCGCCAGCCGCGAAACCGCCTCCGGCCCCAGCCCGGGGAGCGCGGCGACCACGGCCGGCGGCGCGTGTGAGAGCGGAACTCGCCCCGGCTCCGCGGAGAGGAGGGTATCGATCCCCGGCAGCGCGTCGAACCCGCGGATGCGCGGCAACTCCCGCGCGTCCGCCAGCGGCCCGTTGCGCGGCGGGGTGCGGCGCATGGAGCGGTACCATGCCGCCTCGGCGCCGAACGGGCGCGGGACGTCGTCCTCGTCGCGCCAGTCGGCCAGCGCGTCGGCGAGTGAATCCGCCCCCGCGGCGGTGCGGCCCAGCGCCATGAACAGGCGGCGGAGCGTCCCGTGGTCGGCCGCGTTCACGTCCAGCGCGGCCCCGGAGGCGCGCATCTCTACCGTGCACTCCATCCCCGCCAGCACGCTGGATTCCGCGACGACGCGGTCCATCCGCCCCCACACCGTGGCGCCCGGCGGCTCGAAGCGGCTGGCGGCCAGCGCGTCGTGGATGGCCGCGCGGGCGCGCTCCAGGCACGCCTCCGCCCGCCACCCCGCCGCGCCAAGGTCGGCCCGGTTGCGCGCGGATGCCACCGCCTCGCGCCCCGCCAGGTTGGCGGCCAGGGCGAGCGCGGCGATGCCGACCAGGATCCAGAGGACGGAGATCAGGGCGAAGCCTTCCGGGCCGGCAAGGGAACAGTGAA
>DASTVC010000340.1:0-11338 GCA_035759295.1 Longimicrobium sp.
ACGCTGGTCACCGTGAACCTGCTTCTCGGCATCCGCGCCACCACGCTGCGCTACCAGCCCGGCGCGGAGCGGGTGATCGAGCTCCTCGGCTCCGGCCGCCCCCTCCGTTCGCGCGACGTCGCCGTCCTGGGCGAGAAGAACTGATCGACCGCGGTTTCGGTGGATGAAGAAGAGCGCATCGGCGGCTGCCGGTGCGCTCTTCTGGCTTCTGGGGAGCCGAGACTTCCAACGAATGGCCTCACGCAGAGTTATCAGAGTCAACAGAGTTTTCTCGTGCCGTTTCCACTGGACTCACGGATAGGGCTCGGTTGATGGAGCTCTCCCATTCCTCCATCCATCCGTCGAAGCCCGCCACCATCTCCGCCACCGCCTCGTTCCCGGCGAGGGTGAGGGCGGTGAAGGCGTAGGATACGTCCGCCAGCGTACCGCCGTCATCCGCAGGGCGCAGGCGGACCTGGACGACGACGGCGTGCAGGCCGGTGGTGACGCGGGAGTAGGCGGCGCCGGACGGCGGATGGTGCGCGATGGTGGTCCAGATCGTCTCGACGCCGCCGGCGCGGGTGATGAAGACGGAGCCTTCGCATCCGTCCCCATCCAGTGGATGCAGGAACTCCGGATCCCACCCATGCGCCCACGCGCGCTCGCCAAGCGGCGTGAACATCTCGAACGCGCGCCCCGGCGGTGCATCCAGCCGGATCGTCGCGCTCCGCGTCTGGTGCGCGGGAACGAAGCCGATCGTCGCCATCATCATCTCCCTGTTCCCTGTAACCTGTCCCCTATTCCCTATTCCCTATTCCCTATTCCCTATTCCCTATTCCCTATTCCCTACTCCCTACTCCCTACTCCCGTCCCTCACCCGACTCCCGCAGCGTATGGCTGGCCTCGGACCCGTAGTCCAGGCCGTACACGTCCTTCAGCTTGCGGATCAGCTCCAGCGAGGGGTCGCCGAACGGCGTCTTGTTGTCGAAGGCGTGCAGGACGATCCCCTCCAGCAGCTCGCCCAGCGACACGTCGTGGTACTCGGCCAGAGCCTTGAGCACCTTCACCAGGCGCTTCTCCATCCGCACCCCCGTCTGCACCCGCTCCACGTACATCTCCCCCTCCTCTGTCGCGAACGCTGTTACCGTGGTACATTGGTAACAAGATCACGCGCCCATGTCAAACCTCCGACGCGCGGGCTGGTCCGGCCCTTGCGCCGCCGCGTACGTTTGAACGCGAGCGGAGCATACTACATGACGGACCTGACCGGCTGGGAGATGATGGATCGAGAGCTGCGCGCCGCGCACGTGCTGGAGGCGTACCGGGAGCGGCGCCGGCTGCGGCGCGGCGAAGACACCTGGTTCGGCGACGGCGAGGGGCTGCTGGAGGTGGCGGAGCAGGGGCTGGACACCGATGCCCTGAGCCGCCGGCGGCTGGACGTGATCCAGGACGCGGTTGACGTGGGGATGGGCGACGAGCTGGCGGAGATGCTGTACGACGTGGCGCGCGAAGAGGGGCTGGACCCCGTGCTGGCGTTCGAGCTGGTGCGCTGCGGGATGGGCGTGCTGCCGCCCCGCGACGGCGTGGAGAACGCGCCCGTGTTCGCCACCACCGACAAGTACCGGCCCGAGTGGCTGGAGTCGCCCGTGGACCCCGACACCATGCTGCGCGAGCGGACGCTGCGCGTAAGCTTCCGGCGCCTGCGCGCGCTGCTGGAGCAGCACACGGACAGCGCGGCCGAGGCGTTCCGCGCCTTTGCGCGCGAGCCCGACGTGGGGCCGGTGGGCTACTGAAGCCCGCCGGCCCATCATTCCATTCCGGTTCCCTGAAGATGACCGACGAAGCCGCCGAAGTACCGGCACCCGGCCCGTTCGCCGCGCTGGGCCTTGATCCGCAGATCGTTTCCTCGCTGGAGGCGCTGGGCTACGAAGAGCCCACCCCCATCCAGGAGCGCGCCATCCCCCTGCTGCTGGCCGGCCGCGACGTGATCGGCCGCGCGGCCACGGGCACGGGCAAGACGGCCGCGTTCGCCCTGCCGCTGGTGCAGCGCATCGACAACCGCGCGCACCACGTGCAGGCGCTGGTCATGGCACCCACGCGCGAGCTGGCCGTGCAGGTGGCCGAGGCCACGCACAAGTACGGACAGGGGATGGGCGTGCGCGTCCTGGCGGTCTACGGCGGGCAGGACATCAGCCGCCAGCTGCGCGAGCTGCGGCGCGGGGTGCACGTGATCGTCGGCACGCCGGGGCGCCTGCTGGACCACATCCGGCGCGGCTCGCTGGACCTCTCCGCCACCACCTACGTGGTGCTGGACGAGGCCGACGAGATGCTGGACATGGGCTTCATCGAAGACATCGAAGCCATCATCGCCGCGCTGCCGGAAGAGCGGCAGACGGCGCTGTTCAGCGCGACCTTTCCGCCCCGCATCCAGGACCTGGCGCGCCGGGCGCTCAAGGAGCCGGAGCGCATCGTCGTCACGCCGGAAAAGCTGGACGCGCCGCTGGTGCGCCAGGTGGCGTACCTGGTCAACCGCGGCCACAAGCTCGAGGCGCTGGCCCGCATTCTGGACGTGGAGTCGCCCACCAGCACCATCATCTTCTGCCGGACGCGGACGGAGGTGGACGAGCTGACGGAGGCGCTGGCCGTCCGCGGGCACCATCCCGAGGCGCTGCACGGCGGCCTGGCGCAGGCGCAGCGCGACCGGGTGATGGGCAAGTTCCGGCAGGGAACGGCGGACATCCTGATCGCGACGGACGTGGCGGCGCGCGGGCTGGACGTGGAGCACGTGAGCCACGTGGTGAACTACGACATCCCGCAGACGCCGGAAGCCTACGTGCACCGCATTGGCCGCACGGGCCGCGCGGGGCGCGAGGGGACGGCCGTCACGCTGGTGATTCCGCGCGAGAAGTTCCTGCTGCGCGCCATCGAGCGGACCACGGGGCAGCCGATCGAGCACGCCAAGGTGCCGCGCCCCGCGGAGGTTCGCGCGCGCCGGCGCGAGCGGCTGCGCGACGCCATCCACGCGGTGCTGACGGCGGGGGACGACCTGGACCCGTTCCGCGAGGTGATCCGCTCGCTGGCGGACGAGTTCGATCCGCTGGACATCGCGGCGGCGGCGGCGCGCGTGCTGGCGGAGCACCGCGGCACGGAAGAGATGCAGGACGACACGGAGATCCCCGACATCGATCCGCGCGACCGCGACAGCGGCCCGCCCCGCGATCCGCGCCGGGGCGAGGGTGGCCGTTCCGCCGCGCGCAGCGGCGGGACGCGGCGCGGGCCGGGCGCGGGGAAGGCCACGCTGTACATCGGCATCGGGCGGCGGCGCGGGGTGCGGCCGGCGGACATCGTGGGCGCCATCGCGGGCGAGGCCAACGTGCCGGGCGACCGCATCGGCGCCATCGAGATCACCGACCAGTTCACCCTGGTGGACGTGGACGAGGGCGACGCCGACCGCATCGTACAGGTGCTGAGCGGCGCCAGCATCCGCGGCCGCCAGGTGCCCGTGCGCCGCTCCCGCGAGGACCGCGGCGAGAGCCAGGGCGGCGGCTACCAGGGCGGTGGCGGCTATCAGGGCGGCGGTGGATACCAGGGCGGAGGCGGGTATCGCGGCGGGCGTGAAGGCGGCGGCGGAGACCGGCCGTACGGGCGGCCCCGCGACGGAGGAGGAGGACGTCCGTCTCGCGGCAAGCCGTATCGCCGCGACGACGACTGACGGAGCCTGGACGGGGGCAATCGCGGAGGGGGCGGAGAGACTTTCTCTCCGCCCCCTCCGCGTCTTTCACATCACCTGCATCCTTTGACAAGCGGAACGCGCCAGGTCGTCCATCTTCGGGCGCCGCGTCCAGACCGTGCCCGTCTCCCCGTGCTTCAAGGATTCTCCGTCCGCCGAAAGCGTGAAGCGCACGATGCCGGGGACTTCCTCATTGGCGCGCGGCCGTACCGTGACCAGGTCATCGCGGAGGTCGTATCGCGAGTAGTGGATGATGTCGCTCACCGAGTACTGTGCGCTGCGGTTCGGGCAGAAGATGATCGTCTGCTCGCAGGTGTACAGTCTCGACGCGGCACACTCCTCCCGCGTGGCGAAAAGGTCGTGCGCGTAGTAGCGCGGCTCGGCAAAGTGGCTCATCACCGGCGCCGGCGCGATCCATCCGCCGATGAGCAGCACGGCGACGCAGGCGAATGGCCGGCCGGCGCGCGCGAAACGCATGGGGACTCTCTCGTGGTCCGGTGCTGGCACGGAAACGCGGCCTGCCCGGCGGGCGCCGCGGGGTGGACTGGAGATTCAACGTCTCGCGCGGTCCCGATTTGCACACCGGTCAGACCGCTGCAGACTCCAGGAACGGCGCGGGATGGTCCGCGGGGATGATGCCGGCCTGCGCGGCGCGTTCGAACAGCTCGCGAATGGCGCGCTCGCCCTGGTCGCCCACGTCCACGGAGTGCTGGTTGACGTACAGGTCGATGTGCTGCCGCGCCACGGCGTCGTCCATCTCCTGCGCGTGGGCGCGGACGTAGTCGCGTGACGCGTCCGGGTGCGCAAAGGCGTGCTCCACGGAGCGGCGGATGGCGTCGTCGATCCGGCGGATCATCTCCTCCCCCAGCGCGCGGCGCGCCATGATGCCGCCCAGCGGAATCGGCAGCCCCGTCGTCTGCTCCCACCACTCGCCCAGGTCCACGACCTTCGCCAGCCCGTGCTGCGGATAGGTGAAGCGCGATTCATGGATGATGAGCCCCGCGTCCACCTCGCCGCGCGCCACGGCGGGCATGATCTCGCTGTAGACCAGCTCGATGCCCGGCGCCGCGTCCGGCGCGTACAGGCGCAGCAGCAGGTTGGCCGTGGTGTTGCGGCCGGGGATGGCGATGCGCTTTCCCGCCAGCGACTCGCGCGAGAACCCCTCGCGCGCCACGATCAGCGGCCCGCACCCACACCCCAGCGCGCCGCCGCTGCGCAGCAGCACGTAGTCGCGCAGCAGCCCCGGCGCGGCGCCGTACGAGATCTTGGTGACGTCCAGCTCGCCCCCCGCCGCCAGCCGGTTGAGCGTCTCCACGTCCTCCAGCCGCTCCGTAAACCGCAGCCCCTCCGCCTGCACGATGCCATGCACCAGCGCGTGGAAGATGAAGGTGTCGTTGGGGCACGGCGAATAGCCGAGCGTCAGCTGAGTCGTGCGATCTAGATGATGCATATCACTTCAGGATTTGAAAATCGTGTGTCGAGGCAGGCCTCCAGCAGGCCCCCTCCGCTCGCTTAGGCTCGCACCTCCCCCGAAACTGCCGGGGGAGGGTGTGTTTGGCCGGGTCGAGGGTCGAGGAACAAGATCCACTGCACCCGCTGCTGATACACCACACCGCGCGCACCGACCGCGGGGGTGAGGCCTCACGCCCAAAGCTGGCTCTCGCGTTCAACCTCCCCCGGCAGTTTCGGGGGAGGTGGGCCGGTGGTGCCGGCCCGGAGGGGGCCTGCTCCGGGCCATCCGAAGCATCCTGCCGCCTGCCTTACATATCCTCCCTCAGGGTTTTTGGGGGGAGGTGCGAGCCTAAGCGAGCGGAGGGGGCGCTCCCTCGGAGCTTGCCGGAGCACCTCCGCCCCATGCCGCCACGACGACCCGCACCGCTTCCTGCGCCGTCTCCGCGGCTTCGCGGATGCGCCAGCGGGACAGGTCGCGGTCCTCGACCAGGTTGCTGACGGCGCGCAGCTCCAGCAGCGGCACCTGGTAGATGGAGGCGACGTGGGCCAGGGCGGCGCCTTCCATCCCCTCGCACAGGGCGCCGGGAACGCGCCGCGCCATCGCCTGCCCCAGCGCGACGGTGCCGGAGCAGGCGGAGACGGTGACGAACGGGCCCGTGCGCACGTCGAATCCCGCATCCGCCAGTGCGGCGCGGGCCCGTTCCACCCGCGCCGCATCCAGCGCGAACTCGTTGAAGATCCGCCTCTCACCCGCCGTCCACAGCGGGATGCCGATCCCCTCGGTGGTGATCCAGCCGCTGGGCGTCTGCACCCCCTCATCCCCGTAGACGGCGGCGGTGGCGAGGGCGATGGAGCCGACGGAGAGGCCGGAGCCCGGGTACGCACCCCCGATCCCGAAGCCGATCACACCGCGCACCGGCCGCGTCTCCAGCAGCGCGGTAAGGGCGTGCGCGGCGTTGGTCTTGCCCATGCCGCCGGTGAGCAGCACGACGTCCGTATCATCCAGCCGACCCGTCGACGCCGGCTTGCGGCCGATCCGCACCTCCCGCGCATCCGCCAGCGCCGCGCGCAGCCGCTCGCACTCCAGCGGCACCGAGCAGACGAGCGCGAGGGGGTCGGCGGAGCGGTCGGGCGGCATCGATTCCACGGTGCGGGGTTGCGCATGGCGCTGCGGACCGGAATTTACGTGCGGTGCCGGCCGCGGGAAACCGACGGCGCGGCCCGGCCCCATCCCCCGACCTACATCGACCTGATGCGACGCTCCGCCGTCCTGATTCTGCTCGTGCTCCTGGCCGCCTGCGGGGGTGGCCGCCCTCGCCGCCCCGCGGGCGTGGCGCCGATGGTCCTGCCGCCGCCGCCGGAGATCATCGACACGCTTCCGCCGCCCCCGCCGCCCATCGTGGCGAACCAGAGCGTGTGGACCCGCGACGCCAACACGCTGCTGCGCGGCGAGACCAGCGGCGTGCGGATACCCTACATCTTCATGCGGCTGGAGGTGCTGCGGGCGGATACGACCGACCTGCTGGTGCGCTGCGTCCACTGCCCCGGCGCGCCGGAGGGATGGGTGACGCGGCAAAGCGTGGTGCACCACGTCCGCTCGCCGGAGCAGGTGCGCAAGCTGGACCTGGCGGAGTTCGTCCTGGCCGTGCGCGACGCGGCCAGCCAGCAGGATACGGCCCGGCTGCGGCGCGCCATGTCGCGCGAGTTCGTGCACACGCTGGGGCCGCTGGAGATGGGGCTGCTGGAAACGTTCGCCGCCTGGGAGCGCGAGGGGTTCCGCACGGTGGATCGCCTGCCGTTCATCCTGGACCGCGGCGTGGCCACCGTACCCGGCACGCCCATCTGGGCCGCGCCGCCGGAGTACACGTCGCAGCGGGGCTACCAGGACATCCGCGCCGGTTTCAAGCGCGGGGCGGACGGCTGGGAGTGGATCTTTCTGGTGCGGGATGGGATGTAGGGGCCGGGATCAAAACTCGGCGAAAGGCATCACGCTGACGCCCGAGGGGTCCCCTCTCCCCCGGCCCCTCTCCCCCGCTGCGCGGGAGAAAGGGGAGAATTCGATCGCGCTCCGAACGGGGGAGGCGTGCGGCAGGGATCCACGGGGCTGCAGTCCGCGCAGGCGGACTTCGTGACGCTCCAGCCGCGGTTTCAACCGCCGGGGCGAGGCCGGCCGGCGGCCATCACGCCCAAACCCGCAGATCATCCGTCCGTAACGCCGGTGCCCACAAAAAAGCCGGCCCTCCCGGAGCATTCTCCAGGAGGGCCGGCTTTCGCGCTCAGCGCGCGCTCACTCCGCCGCGTGCGGGTGGGCGTCGGGGGTGGCGTCGCGAAGGACCATGTCGGCGTACCCATTGTCGGGGTTGCCGCCGCGCTTGAGCACCCGGTCAACCGTGCCCGGCCCGCGGTTGTACGCCAGCAGCGCCAGCTCCTTGTTGCCGTCGTACTTGTCCATGAGGTCGGACAGGTACTTGAACCCGATGCGCAGGTTCGTCTCCGGCTCGCGAAGGTCGCGCACCGTCACGTCCTTCTTGATCCACCGCGCCGTGGCGGGCATGAGCTGCGTGAGGCCGATGGCGCCCACGTGGCTGGTCGCGCTGGTCTTGAACGCGCTCTCGGTGCGCACCAGCCCGAACGCCATGTCGGGGTCGATGTCCTCTTCCAGCGCGATGTCGTAGATGCTCTCGGCCAAGTCGCGCGGAATGGTGTATTCCTTGTAGCGCTGTATGTTGCGCTCGATGACGGCCTCCTTCTCGGAGCTCTTCTCCTCCGAGATCGCCACGTTGGCGTCGCGCCACGCCTGCCCCACCGCGTGCTCGGTGATCTGCCCGGCGTTGAGCGGGTTGATCTCCGGCAGCAGCGAAACCTGGCGCTCGTGCGCGGGATCGTTGCGCATCTGGTTGCTGCGCGCAATGGCCAGCGGCGTTGCGGCGCCCACCACGGCCAGACCCATCACGCCGTGCCGCATGGGGCTGCGGCGCATGCGGTCCATGGCGCTGGGCTTGCGGCGGCGCATCTGCACGCCGGCCTCTACGCGGCGGTCGCTCTCGCGGCCGTGGATATGGCGGTCACCGGCGCCGTCGAAGGCGCGCTGATAGCGCGCGGGCGGCTCAACCCCCTCTGCAGCGTGCGGAAAGCGCCGCCGGGTACGGCCCACCGGGTGCTGCGGCGCCTGGCTGCTGCGCTGCCACGGGGGCGGGGGGCGCTTGAAGCTCTGCATGGTGGTGTTCCTCCTGCTGCATTTTTCCGCGTGCGGCGGCGATTTTCCGCGCGCCTTCTGGAGCTCATGAGGGGTGCAAGTCCAGTGCCATCAACCACATATGTTTTTGCCCCCGGCGCCCGGTTGTCAGAAACGGGGAACCTTGTGCATCTTATAGGATAGCAATACCCCGCAGTGCCGCCGTCCCGGCCCCGCCACCCGGCCTTGCAGCGAGAAGGATCATGAGATCTCCCGTACGCTTTCTGCTCTTCGTGGTGCTGGTGATCGTGGGCGTAAAGCTCTCGGAGCAGGCGTACGCGCTGGTGGCGTTCCGCGACGAGCGGGTGCAGGCGCGCGAGCTGCGCGCGCAGCTGGTGGCCACGGGCTCGGAGCTGGTGGGCGCGCGCGTGCAGGCCGACAGCCTGCGCCGCGTGATCGCGGCCGAGGACGAGCGGCTGGAGCGGGAGCTGCGCGTGGTGCAGCGCTTTCACCGCCAGGCGCGCCGCGGCCCCATGACGCCCGCCGCGTACGCCGAGTACAGCGCCCGGCTGGAGCGGTACAACCTGAACGTGGTGAGCCGCAACGCCATCCTGCGCCGCCTGGAGGCCCTGCACGACCGCCAGCACGTGGCCGTCAACCGCTACAACCTGCTCGCCGACAGCCTGCACGCCCTGGCCGTGGAGATGGGCCAGCCGTACTACCAGGCCCCCACCGCCCTCGAAGCCGCCGCCGAGGCGCGCGAGCGGGAGGGTGTTGCGCCGTAGGAGTGCGTGAGTGCGTGAGTGCGTGAGTGCGTGAGTGCGAAGGTACGTTCGATGAAAAGTGAGGGGATGATCCGCAGCCTGGGATCGTCCCTTTTGACGTTTTTGTGCAGGAGCCTGTCATGCGCGCTCGTGGTGGATGTCGAGGTGCCTGCGGCGCCGCACGGCGGGGCCGCGAGTCCGGCCCAGGAGCGAATGAATTCGCCGCTGGAAAATCGCGAAGTCCGCCTTCCGCGGACTATAGCCGCGTGAGCTTCCCGCGCCGACATGCGAGGGAGAAGGCCGCTTGCCGGTTGCGGACGCACCGCCGCTCGGGACGCCGCATATCCCCTGGCCGCCGAGTCCGCGCAGGGGGACTTTGTGACGTTGTAGCCGCGGTTTCAACCGCCCCGGACGGGGTCCGTCGCGCGCCCCGGTTGCGGACTCGCGGGCGCCCGGGAAGCCGCTCCAATCAGGTTTGCGCGCGTTCCATCCTCCCCTTGGGAACGCTCCTTGAATCGCTGGATGCGTGATGGCGACGAAAACCGCGAAGAAGGCGACCAAGGAGCGGCCCTGGCGGCGAGTGGGGACGCCGGAAACGGGCTTCGAATACCTGCGCGGCGACGGCAAGCCGCTGCGCAGCGAGGCCGCGCTCGCCCGCATCCGCAAGCTCGCCATTCCGCCGGCGTGGACGGAAGTGCACATCAACGCCGACCCCGCCGGCAAGGTGCAGGCGTACGGCTTCGACGCGGCGGGCAGGAAGCAGTACCGGTATCATCCGGACTCCATCGCCAAGGGCGCCAGGCGCAAGTACCGCAAGCTGCTGGAGTACGCCCGCGCCATCCCCCGCCTTCGCGAAGCCACCGAACATCACCTGCGCCAGTCCGGCGTGGGCCGCGAGCGCGTGCTGGCCACGGTGGTGCGGCTGATCATGCGCGGCTTCTTTCGCATCGGCAGCGAGGAGTACGCAGTCACCAACAAGACCTTCGGCATCGCCACGCTGCAGAAGAAGCACCTGAAGATCGAAGGGAACAACCTCGTTTTTCGCTACGTGGGCAAGAAGTCCATCGACCAGCGCTCCGTGGTGGCCGACACGCCGCTGGTAGAGGTGCTGCACGAGATCCTCAAGCTCCCCGGCAAGCGCCTGTTCCAGTTCATGGGGGATGATGGAAAGGCGCACCCGGTGACGGCGGCGGACGTCAACAGCTACATCAAGCAGATCGTCGGCGAGCGATACACCAGCAAGGACATGCGCACCTGGGGCGGCACGGTGCGCATGGCCACCATCCTGGCCGACCTGGGCCCGCCGGCGAGCGAGCGCGAGGCCCAGAAGAACCTGGTGCTGGCGTGCAAGCTGGTTTCCAGCGAGTTGGGCAACACGCCCTCCGTCTGCCGCAGCGCGTACGTGCATCCCTCGGTCATGGAGCGCTACGCCGAGGGCAAGACCATCGCCCCCCTGATGCGCGACGCCCCGCGCGACGACGAGCAGCCCGGCCGCTACTATCCCGAAGAAGCCGCCCTGATGCGCTTCCTGGAGCGCTGGGGCTGATCTAGCGGATTCGCCTCCTTCGCCATCCCGGCAGATTCTCGCCCCGCTCCGCGTTCAGGCTCCAACTTGCGGCTGGCGGCCGGCATCGGACCTCCACCGACCCCGGTAGTTCCTCTCCACACTCCCGCATCATGCTCGACAGGCTGATTCTTCCGCTGGCCGGCGCGGCCCTGCTCGCGTCCGCCGTTCCCGCCGTTGCACAGGTGAACCTGGCCGCGGCCCGCGCGTCGCTTCGTGGAGCGGACCACGAGGTTTCCGCCGTGGCCGAGACGCGGGGGATCCTGGGCCTGGTGCCATACCTGGCCGATTCCGCCGACGTACTGCTCCCCGGACTGCCTCTGCTGCGCGGCCGGGACGTCGCCGCGGAGTGGCTCGACATGCCCCCGTTCGCCGAGATGCGGCTCATGCTGGAGCCGGTCCGCATCGACGTGTCGGCGGACGGGCGCAGCGGCTACACGTACGGCGGCGCCACGCGCATTACCGACGACGGCCCCGCGCCGGCGCGATACATCGCCTTCTGGAACTGGGATGGGGCGGACTGGAAGATCGCCGCGTTCCACTTCAACGCCGCGCAGCAGCCGGTGACGCCGCCGCCCGCCGGTTTCTTCCCGGAGCCCGCCGCGACGGGCCCGGCGTCGTCCGGCACCGACGCTGCCGCGGCGCTCGAGCAGATCATGCAGGCGGATCGCGAC
>DASTVC010000341.1:0-4004 GCA_035759295.1 Longimicrobium sp.
CTCTCCCCCCTGCAGTTCGGGGGGGAGAGGCCGGGTGAGGGGGGCGCTTGCGGGCGCAGTCCGATGTATGTCGTCGAGCCCCGCTCTGTGCCCACCGCCTTCCGCGCCGGGCCGGCCTGTGCGCCGCCGCTACCTCCCGCCGCCCCCTCAGTCCATCGCCGACGTGGCCGCCGGCATCGACGCGTAGAAATCCTCGCGGACGCGGCGCAGGTAGGAATCCAGCAGCTCCGCGACGCGGTCCGGGCTGTGGCTGGCCACGATCATCCCCACGTGGTTCTTCTTGTTCAACCGCCAGACGATCTCCCCGTCCGTGTACGCCGAGGTGTCGGGCCACTCCTGCCGCGCCAGCGAGACCAGGATCCCCGCGTAGTCCTCGCGCCGCGCGGGGGGCGCGTACGATTCGCCGCGGGCGTCGGCCACCTCCAGCCGCGCCCACTCGCGCCACAGGTTGACCCCCGTCGCCGCCTCCACCATCTCCACGATGTTCGCGCCGCCCACCCGCGCCGCCGTCTCCAGAAAGTAGAAGCGGCCGTCCTCGTCCGCCCGGATGAACTCGGTGTGCATGGCGCCGCGCACCATCCCCATGGCGTCCAGCACCTGCCGGTCCGCCACCCGCAGCGCCTGCGCCTCTTCCCCGTCGCGGGGCAGGGTGCGCGTGCAGAACATGCCGCCGCCGTGGTACACCTCGAAGGGCGGGCTCACGTACCCGTTCGCCTCGCTGAAGACGATCTCGCGGTTCCACGCCAGCGAGTCCACGTGGTAGACGCGGCCCGGAACGAACTGCTCCAGCAGGTGGAACGAGCGCTTGTCGCCCAGCTCCTCGATGGTCCGCCACACCTGCGCCGGGTCGCTGAGCTTGTGGATGCCGATGGCGGATGCGGAGAAGCGCGGCTTGAGCACCCACGGCGCCGGGACGGTCTCCAGGAAGCGGAGGATGGGCTCGTAGTGCAGGATGGGGACGAAGTCGGGCACCAGCACGCCGGCTTCGCGCGCCTTCATCCGCATCGCCAGCTTGTCGCGGTAGTGGCGGACGGTGGTCTCGCCCATCCCCGGGATGCGCAGGTGCTCGCGCAGCGCCGACGCCATCTCCAGGTCGAACTCGTCCAGCGGCACGATGCGGTCGATGTGTTCCGTGCGCGCCAGCCAGCTGATGCCGTGGATCACGTCGTCGCGCTGGTACAGGTCCGGCATGTACAGCATTTCGTCGATGCTTTCGCGCGGCCAGTCCGCGTCGCGCAGCTTGTCGACGGTGATCAGCAGCACGCGGCACCCCAGCGCCTTGCACGCGCGGATGAACTCCTGCCCCTTGAGAAAGCTGCTCAGGCAGACGATGGTGGTCTGGCGATCGGTCACGGGCGGCTCGGCTGGATGGGTGGGTGTGGATGGGGACGTGCTCGGGCCTCGCGGGGGCGGCTGCTTCACGGAACGTGCCTCGCGGCGCGGCGGCGCGCGGGAAGGCCCTTACGGCCTGTCCTGAACCGGTTCGGTGGAACGTTACCTGTCCGATCCGACGGGCGGATCGACAGATTATCCGGGCGCGCCGCGCCGATTCCCGCCCTCCTTCCCGCGTAGCATCCATGACGCACATCCGCCTCGCCGCCGCGCTTTTCGCCGCGCTCTCGCTGGCCGCCTGCGACGGCCTGCTCGGGCCTGGAGAGCAGGAGCCCGAAACGATCGTGTTCCTGCGCTACGCCGATGCGAGCAGAAAGAACTCGCCCAACGACTCGGCGGACATCTACCGCGTCAACGCCGACGGCACGGGCCTGCGGAACCTGACGGGCCATCTGGCGCAGTACGGCAGCGTCAGCGCGTCACCGGACGGCCGGACGGTGCTCTTTCACAGCAACCGGGGCGGCACCAGCGGCCGCATCTGGAGGATGAACAGCGACGGCAGCGGCCTCAGGCAGATCACCACCGAATCCACCGGCTCGCCCCGCTGGTCGCCGGACGGCAGCCGCATCGCCTTCATGATGGCCGGACACGTGCACGTGATGAGCGCGGAAGGCGGCCCGCCCCTGAAGGTTTCCGAGCCCGCGATGCAGGTGGGCACCGGCTGCGGCACCACCACGGTAACCAACATCGTCCTGGTGGGATGGATCGGAGACGGGCGGGTTGCGTTCGCGCGCGGCTACTGTGGATTCGGCTACCGCTACTTCATGGTGAACGCGGACGGCACCGGATTCGTACAAACCGACATCCGGCTGTTCGAAGCCCATTTTTCGCCGGATGGCTCCAAGGTCCTCTTTCCCCAGTTCGAAGGGGGATTTGCGCGGGTAATGCTGATGAACTCGGACGGAACCGGGCTCCGGGCGCTCAGCACCCAGGGCAAGAGCCAGGGGCTGCCGTGGGGCAACTACTCGCCCTGGTCGCCGGACGGCAAGCGGATCATGTTCTTCGCGTCCGACAACCCCGCGCCGATCGCCTCCCCGCAGGACTGCTCCGATGGGGCACTGCCGTACGTGGTGAGCGTGGACGGCTCGGGGGTGAAGCGGCTGATGGACTCGTGCAAAGGCTTCTTCAACGGCTGGTCACGATCGGGCGAGCAG
The DNA here is from genome assembly GCA_035759295.1 of Longimicrobium sp. GTDB lineage: Bacteria > Gemmatimonadota > Gemmatimonadetes > Longimicrobiales > Longimicrobiaceae > Longimicrobium. Next base: position 2,547 of record DASTVC010000341.1, read on the forward strand.
ATTGCGTTCAGCATCTGGCCCGAATCCAACATCCCTGACATCTACGCCGTGAGGGCCGACGGCAGTGGCGCCACCAACCTCACCAGCAGCGCATACTGGGAGAGTGATGCCAGCTGGCTGCGGTGATCTTTCCTGACCCACCGGGGCGAAAGGAATGGCGGGCGCTCGCGAGACCATCGCGGGCGCCCGCCGCTTTACCTGCTCATACTGAATCTAGAGCACAGATAAAGCGGACGGTGTCATTCTGAGCGAGGCGCGCGCTCTTGACCTGCCAGTCGCACCCTTGCCTGTGCGCCGACCGAAGAATCTCTGCGATGGGCGAACGGTCCTGTCGGCTACGTCGGTCCCGGCGTGAAGGGCCCCGCCCGTTTCCGATAAAGATTCTTCGGTCGGCGCACAGGCCCTGGAGCGTGAAGACGGTTTTGCGCGGCGCCTTCCTCAGTCTCAGAATGACAGCGATCTTCTGAACGCAGTCTTTCCGCGGATCGGCATCACGGATTGCACAGCCGCTCCAGGCGGAAGCCGGGCTCCAGCCGCGGGCGGGCGTCCGCCTGCGCGGCCAGCCAGCCGGTGGCGTACATCCAGCGCGCCACGCGGGTGAGCTTGGCGGTGTCGATGCGGTCCGCCTCGTCCTCCGGCGTGTGGTAGTCGGGATGCAGCAGGGTGGTGAAGAAGAGCGACGGGATGTTGGCGCACGCGTACGGCAGGTGATCGCTGCGAAAGAACCAGCCCTCCGGGTGCTGCGGATCGTCCCACGAGCTGTCGATGACGAAGCGCGACACCTCCGCGTTCGCCCGCTCCCCCATCGCCACCAGATCGGGGGAGGTGCGGTGCGGGGGACGGACGCCCAGCAGCCCCGCGCTGTCGGGGTGGTTGCGGCCGATCATGTCGCCGTTGAGCACCGCGACGATGGACTCGCGCGGCACCGTGGGATGCCGGACGTACCAGCGCGAGCCCAGCAGCCCCCGCTCCTCCGCGCCGTGCCACACGAACAGCGCCGAGCGCCGCCCCGGCTGCCGCACGAAGGCGCGGGCGATGCCCAGCATGGCCACGCTGACGGTGGCGTTGTCGTCCGCGCCGTTCCAGATGCTGTCGCCGCCCACGGGGACGCGCGTGCCGTCGTGGTCCTGGTGCCCGCTGAACAGCACGTGCTCGCCGCGCAGCGCCGGGTCCGCGCCCGGCGCCACGGCGACCACGTTGGCGGAGGGATACACGAAGCTCTCGCTGTGGATGTCGGCCACCAGCCGCTGCCCCGGCGCGCGCACCGCGTCCAGCATTCCACGCCGCACCCAGAGGATGGGCGGCGCGCCGGTAGGGCGCTGCTCCGCACCGTCGTCCAGCGTGTAGCGGCCGCGCAGCATTGCACTCCCCGTGACCTCGAACTGCGTCTCCGCCACGGAGTCTGAGACCAGGATGACCGCCGCCGCCCCGCGCTGCGCCAGGAACGCCGCGCGGTCG
>DASTVC010000342.1:0-5219 GCA_035759295.1 Longimicrobium sp.
CCCTCCGCCGATGGTGGCTCGCCCGACCCTACCGCCGACACTGCCGCGGCCGACGACGCTCCGCGTTCGGACGATGCCGCGCCGTCCGCCCCCGTCGCGGCCGAACCCGTCGCCGCGCCCGAAACCGCGCCCGCCCTGTTCGCGGACACGGCGGATGCGGGTGATGTGGACGATGACGATTCCATCATCGAAGATCCCATCACCATGCCCAAGCGCAGCCGCAAGCCCGCGCCCGCCGCCGCGCCACCCCCTCCGCCCCCCGCGCCCGAGCCTGCGCCCACCCCCGCGCCGAAGCGCGCGCGCAGGCCGGCCGCCGCCGCGCCTGCACCGACGCCTGCCCCCGCGCCGGAGCCAGCCCCCAAGCGCGCCCGCAAGCCCGCCGCCGCCGACGCTCCCGCGCCCGAGCCCGTCGCAGAGCCGGCTCCCAAGCGCGGTAAGAAGGCGCCCGCCGCGGAGCCTGCGCCTGAGCCGCCGCCCGCCGCCCCACCCAAGCGCGGCAAGGCCTCCAGGGCCGCCGCGTCCGAGCCGCCGGCGCCAGAGCCCGCGCCCCCCGAGACGGGTAAGCGCGGAAAGCAGAAAGTCGCCGACGAGCTGGACCTGTTCGGCGGCTCGTGAAGAAATGAATCGGCCCGGCATCTCGCCGGGCCGATTTTGTTGCTACTCCGCACCTGCCTTACCCGTTGTCGCGTCGCACCGGGTGCGCCTCCGCCACGCAGCCGCACCGATTCCTGCCATCCAGGCAGTGGATGCCTCGCGCCCTCTCGCCGGTCGTATTACTTTCCCGGCGCACACGTACCGCGCCGACCCGCACACTGGACGAAAGCACGATGGCCGAGGCCACCCTTCTGCGCACCCCCCTGCACGGCGAGCACGCCGCGCTGGGCGCCAAGCTGGTACCGTTCGCCGGGTACGAGATGCCGGTGCAGTACCCCACCGGCATTACCGCCGAGCACCACGCCGTGCGCCGCGCCGCCGGCCTGTTCGACGTCTCGCACATGGGCGAGTTCGAAGTGCGCGGCGACCGGGCCATGGACTTCGTGCAGTACGTCACCACCAACGACGTGTCGAAGGTGGAGGTGGGCCAGGCGCAGTACGGCACGCTGCTGAACCACGACGGCAAGCTGCTGGACGACCTGATCGTCTACCGCTACCCGGACCACTGGATGCTGGTGGTAAACGGCAGCAACAAGGACAAGGACCTGCGCTGGATCCAGCAGTTCACGGAGAAGTTCGGCGTGGAGCTGGTGGACCGCACCGACGACATCGCCCTCCTCGCGCTGCAGGGTCCGAAGGCGCAGGAGATCCTGGCCCGGCTGACGGACGCGGACCTGGATTCCATCCGCTACTACCGCTTTGCCGAGGGTACGGTGGATGGCGTCGCCGCCACCATCAGCCGCACCGGCTACACCGGCGAGGACGGCTTCGAGCTGTACGTCCCCGCGGCCGACGCCTCGCGGCTCTGGCGCCGGCTGCTGGAGGTGGGAAAGGATGACGGCCTGGTTGCCGCCGGCCTGGGCTGCCGCGACTCGCTGCGGCTGGAGATGGGCTACGCGCTGTACGGCAACGACCTGGACGAGGATACCACGCCGCTGGAGGCCGGGCTCGGCTGGGTGGTCAAGCTCGACAAGGGCGACTTCGTGGGCCGCGACGCGCTCGCCCGCCAGAAGGAGCAGGGGATCGAACGCAAGCTCGTCGGCTTCCGGCTGAAGGAGCGCGGCTTTCCGCGCCACGGCTATCCCGTCAGCGTCGACGGCGCCGAGGCGGGCGTGGTGACCAGCGGCGTGCTGAGCCCCACGCTGGGCGAAGGCGTCGGCATGGCGTACGTGCCGGCGGCGTCCAGCAAGGCGGGCACGGAGATCGGCATCGTCATCCGCGGCGCCGCCGTCCCCGCCGAGATCGTCCGCCCCCCGTTCCACAAGAACGGCACGGTAAAAAAGGACTGAGCGGCAGGGGAACGGGCCTCCGCGCGAGCGGCAGGCGCCCCCCTCCCCGGCCCTCCCCCCCAAACTGCGTGGGGGAGGGGGGTGCGACGCACCTTGCCGGAGCGCGATCGAATTCTCCCCTTTCTCCCGCGCAGCGGGGGAGAGGGGCCGGGGGAGAGGGGGGGCTCTCGGACGCAGTTCGATGCTTGTCGCAGCGCGATCGAATTCTCCCCTCTCCGTGAGGAACGAACGGGGAGGGGCCGGGGGAGGGGCACCCCGCGGACGCAGTTCGATGCCGTTCGAAGCGTTTGATCCCAATCCACCCCCGCACCACACCAGAAGGAAGCAACGTTGGCGGAAGCGGTCCTCATCACCACCGACGACCTGGAGCCTGCCGTACGGCTGCGGGCGGCGTTCGAGGCGAACGGGCAGCGGGTTGAGCTGCTGGCCCCCGGCGAGGGGCTGGCCGACGCCCTCGCGGAGCCGCTGCTGGTGGTGATCACCGGCGGCCTTCGCGAGCGCCGCGCGCGCGCCCTGATTGCCGCCGCGCGCGAGCGTGGGCGGCTCCCCGTCGTGGGCCTTACCGAGCCCACGGAGCCCACCGGCCGCGAGATCTGCCGCCAGCTGGGCCTCTCCGAGTGCTTCCCCAAGCCCATCGACGCCGAAGAGGTCGCCCTGGTGGGCCGCCGGCTGATCCAGCGCGAGGAGCTGCGCCAGATCACCGGCATCGTGGGCGAGACTGAGGCGATGGAAGAGGTGCTGGAGCGCGTCGTCCAGATCGCCCCCGTCAACTCCACCGTCCTCGTCCTGGGCGAGAGCGGCACCGGCAAGGAGCTGGTGGCGCGCGGCCTTCACGCCCTCTCGCCGCGCCGTCACCGCCCGTTCATCGCCGTCAACGTGGCCGCGCTTCCGGACACGCTGCTGGAGAGTGAGCTGTTCGGCCACGAGAAGGGCGCGTTCACCGGCGCCAGCGACCGCCGCAAGGGCTTTTTCGAGCTGGCCAACGGCGGCAGCATCTTTCTGGACGAGATCGGCGAGATGGCGCTCAGCACGCAGACCAAGCTGCTGCGCGTGCTGGAGGAGCGCGAGTTCCGGCGCGTGGGCGGCGAGGAGTCCATCCGCGTGGACGTGCGCGTGATCGCCGCCACCAACCGCGACCTGCGCGAGCAGGTGCTGGTGGGCGCGTTTCGCCGCGACCTGTACCACCGCCTCAACATCCTGCGCATCGACCTGCCGCCGCTGCGGGCGCGCAGGGAAGACATCCCGCGCCTCATCGACGGCTTCATCCGCCTGTTCAGCGCCGAGCACGACCGGCCGTTCCTGGGGATCGAGCAGGAGGCCATGCGCATCCTGGTGGAGTACGACTGGCCGGGCAATGTGCGCGAGCTGCGCAACCTGGTGGAGAGCATGGTGGTGCTGGCCCCCGGCCGCGTCATCCGCCCCGAAGACATCCCGGCCGAGGTGCGCTTCGGCGGCCGGCGCGAGGCGCTGCTCCCCATCCCCGTCACCATCGGCCACGGCAGGCCCGGCGAGCAGGTAAACGGTGACGGCGAGCACGCCGGCCAGCCTCCCGCGCAGCTGGAGTTCATCCTCCGCACCCTGTTCGACCTGCGGATGGACATGGACGACCTGCGCCGCGAGTTCGAGGTGTACCGCACCCGCCACCGCGACGACCTGGCGATCCCCGCGGGCGTGGGCGGATACGTCCCCTTCTCGCAGCCGCTGGCCATCAGCGCGCCGCTGCCCGTGCCGTACGAGCCCGTGCCGGAGGTGCGCGAGCACGAGGAAGGCACCGTCGTCTTCCGTCCCGGCAAGACCATGGCGGACATGGAGCGCGAGGCCATCAGCGCCGCGCTCCTGCACTCCCGCGGCAACCGCCGCCGCGCCGCCGAGATGCTGGGCATCGGCGAGCGGACGCTGTATCGCAAGCTCAAGGAGTATGATCTGGACGTGTGAGGGTGTGAGGGTGTGAGGCGGATGCTACAGCGGCTGGATACGGCGCATGAAAGCCGCGTTGACTTCCTGAGGCCCATCCACTCCGAACCGTCCTCTGGCACCGTGCCGTCCGGGCCGAGGGACCTGCTCTCCGCCGGCTCGAACCCTGACGCGGCAGCCCCGCGCCGTTCCTGCGGCCACGACATCGCCGGACAGGGCCCATCCGGCTCCGCGCCAGTCCTCAGCGGAAACGCAGCAGCCCTCCCGGCAGACGCCCAGGAGGGCTGTTGATCATTCGCCCTCCAACTCAAATCCGGACGCTGGATTGTCCCCGCCCCGTTCTGTCGATACGTTCGCGCGGCGACTCCGTCTCGTGCGGCGGTTCGCTTCTTGTGGGATGATGATGCCGATCCTCCCCACACTCCCCGAGCCCGCGCCGCATGTCCAGCCAGGAAGACCGCTACTCGCTGTTCGCCATCACCGCGCCGGGGCTCGAGCCGCTGGCGCAGGCCGAGCTGCGCGCGATGGGGATCGAGGCGGCGGCGCAGCTTGGCGGCGTGGCGTGGACGGGCGGCGCGGACGACCTGTACGCCGCCAACCTGCGCCTGCGCACCGCCAGCCGCGTGACCGTGCTGGCCGCCGAGTTCCGCGCCCGCACCTTCTTCGAGCTGGAGCGCCACGCCCGCAAGGTGCCGTGGGAGCGCTGGATTCCGCGCGGCGGCGCCGTCCGCCTGCGCGTGACGTCGAAGAAGAGCAAGCTGTACCACGAGGGCGCCATTGCGCAGCGCGTGCTGGAAGCCATCGAGCACCGCGTGGGTCCGTTGGCCGCCAGCGGCGTCGTCGGCGACGAGGAGGGCGGGGAAGGTGAAGGGAATGCGCAGCTGTTCATCGTCCGCTTCGTCCGGGACGAGTGCACCATCCGCGCGGATGCGTCGGGCGCGCTGCTGCACCTGCGCGGCTACCGGCAGGCGCTCGCCCGCGCGCCCCTGCGCGAAACGCTCGCCGCGTCGATGCTGCTGGGGAGCGGGTGGAACGGCGCATCGCCGCTAATGGACCCCATGTGCGGCTCTGGAACCATCCCCATCGAAGCCGCCCTGATCGCGCGGCGGATCGCGCCCGGCCTGGCCAGTCCCGACCGCGAACCCCGCGACTATTCGTTCACCTCCTGGCCCGACTTCGACGTGGAGCGGTGGGCAAAGGTGGTGGACCGCGCCTGCGAGGAGATCCGCCCCTCAGCCGGCGTCCCCATCCTCGGCTCCGATCGTGACGAGGGCGCCATCGAAGCCGCCGCCGCCAACGCCGCCCGCGCCGGCGTTGCGGAGGATGTGGATCTCGGCGTCCGCCCCATCTCCGCCATAGAGC
>DASTVC010000343.1:0-5932 GCA_035759295.1 Longimicrobium sp.
TCGTGCGGCTTCGACTGATCACCAGCAGGCGGACAGTAGATTTCTCAGTCGCGCGCCGGGTCCGATGCGGCCTGAAGGCATCGCCCGGCGCTCCTTCGAAATGACAGTTTTGTGCGTGCCCATGGGGATGGAGGCCCGCGCCCAAGCCTGTCATTCCGAGGCCCGTCCACGTCACCCTTTCCGGTCGCGCCACTGGCTGCAGGGCCGAGGAATCTAGCCTCGGCCTGCAGGAGCCCCGACGCGGCAGCCCGCGCCGATGCTGCGGCCGCGATGGCGCTGGACGATGCCGCGGTGTCGTGCGTCTCCGGCTGATCACCAGCATGCCGACGGTAGATTTCTCAGTCGCGCGCCGGGTCCGATGCGGCCGGAAGGCATCGCGCGGCGCTCCTTCGAAATGACAGTTTTGTGCGTGCCCATGGGGATGGAGGCCCCACGCGAGAGCCTGTCATTCCGAGGCCCGCCCACGTCGCCCTTTCCCCTCGCGCCACTGGCCGCAGGGCCGAGGAATCTAGCCTCCGCCTGCTGGAGCCCCGACGCGGCAGCCCGCACTGAGCCCGCGGCAACGACGGCGCTGGACGATGCCGATGGGGGATGCCGCGAGTGTCGTGCGGCTTCGGCTGATCACCAGCATGCCGACGGTAGATTTCTCAGTCGCGCGCCGGGTTTTGGGGAGGCGGAAGGCGTCGGCGCGGCGCTCCTTCGAAATGACAGTGTGGAGCGGAGGCTGGGTCGTTCACCCTTCCTCGGCGCGGTTCTTCCGGAGGCGGCGTGGCGCGAGTGAGCTGGCGGATTTCGAACCTCGGGAGGATGACGTGTCGGAAGAGCGGATTGCAGCACTGAAGAAGATGGTGGCGGAGCATCCGGACGATCCCCGTCCGCGCTTTGGCCTGGCGCTGGAGTACGAAAAGGCGGCGCGGTGGGAGGATGTGATCGCGGCGCTGCGCGACTACCTCTCCATCGCCGACGACGAGGGGAACGCGTGGGGCCGTCTGGGCGCCACGCTCCGCACTCTGGGGCGCGAAGAAGAGGCGCGGGAGGCGTACCGGCTGGGCATCGCCGCCGCCACGCGCCACAACCATCCCACGATGGTCGGCGAGTTCGAGGACATTCTCGAAGAGTGGTGAGCCGCCAGCGCTCCATCTGCTACGGATTGCAAGCCCTGACCCGGCGGTTTTCGGCGCTGTTGGTAGGGATTGTTCTGTCGGCACGCACAGTGCTACATGTCCAGCGAGCGCTCCGAAGCTCCCGAACGCGCCACCATGGCACGGGCGGGAGCACGCGGGCATACCGTACACCTGCACATCCCGAAGCACATGCGCCGGACACTCCTGACCCTGGCCCTCGCGCTGCCGCTCGTTTCCGCCTGCGCCTCGGGCGGCGGCGGTGGAATGCGGCCGCGGTACGACCCCGCCGCGGGCCAGACCAACCTGGAGCAGCTGATCCTGCAGACGTCGGCCGGTGGCTCCGACGCGGCGCCCATGCGCGTGACCGCGCGCTACAGCTGGCGCGGACAGGGCACGCCCGCGCCCGCGCCGCACGCGTACCTCAGCTTTGACGCGTGGCCCCAGGGCAGCGCGTGGCCGTGGCGGAGCGAAAACCAGCTCCAGGTGACGCTGGACGGCCAGCGTGCCCGCTACAACGGCCGCTACGACAACGAGACCCGGGACGGACGGCGGCACGAGAACATGGTCTACCAGATCCCCATCGGCGACCTGGCGGTGATGGCCGATGCCGGGCGGATCGAAGGCCGCATCGGCCCCCGCAGCTTCGTCCTGGAAGCCGACGACCTGGCCCGCCTGCGCGAGTTCGTCACCTACATCCGCGGCGGCACGCAGCGGTAGGCCCTCACCCGCTCGCCTATGCTAGCACCCTCTCCCGCAAGCGGGAGAGGGTATAAACGTCACACACGCTCGCGGTGTGTTCCCGCTGTCGTGAACCGGTTGACGTACTGATTCCGGACCGGCGCGCAGGCCTCCGCCGCCCCGAGAAGGTGAAGCCCCGTTCGGCGAGGAACGAGCCGAATGGGGCTTATCGCTTTCCCAGCAGCGGGTTTACCCGCTCATCTCCCGTGGCTTCCCCATCACCCGTTCACCCGTTCACCCCCGCCTGCGATCCTCCAATACCGGCGGCAGCATCACGTCCCCCGCAATCGCGTCCCCCGGCGTAAACGGCAGAAGCACCTCGCGCCGCGTGCGGACGATGGTCTCGATCTCGAAGGCCACGTCCTCGATCGACCGTCCCTCCGCCGGCACCGACACGTCCGCCAGGCGGTAGAGCGGCTCGCGCTCCGCCAGCATCTGCGCGATCATCCCGCGCGGGTCGGGGTGGTCGCGAAAGGGGCGGTCGATGCTGTCCTCGCGCAGCCGCCGCACCGTCTCGTCCACCGACACGCGCAGCCAGACGGAAAGGGTGCGCGACCCCAGCACATCCAGCTGCTCCGGCCGCGTGATCCACCCGCCGCCGGGCGCCAGGACGAGCCCCGGCCGCTCCGCCACCTCCGCCGTCAGCGCGGCCTCCATCTGCCGGAACGCTTCCTCGCCCGCGGCCGCGATCACCTCCTTGACGGTGCGCCCCTCGCGGTGTTCTATCTCCACGTCGAAGTCCAGGAACTCCCAGCCCAGCCGCCGGGCCAGCGCCTGCCCCACGCTGCTCTTGCCCGACGTCATGTAGCCCAGCAGCACCACGCGCTCGATCACCAGCGCGGGCGGCAGCGTATCCGGCACGGCGGCGCTCCATCTGATTCCAGGGGACGGTTGACGGACGGCCCCGCGGCAGGGCAGGTTGCGGGCCGCATCCGCCGCATGCAGCTTCCGAAGATTTTCCGAACCAGACCAGGGACGCGGTGTATCCGCGCCAGCCTGTCCATGCTGCGCCGGCCGTTCCCTGTCCCCTGTCCCCTGTTCCCTGCCGTTGATGGCGATCCTCACCTCCACGCAGCGCGACCGCGTCGTCCCGCGCCTCATCGAAGACGAGATGCGCGAGTCGTTCATCGACTATTCGATGAGCGTCATCGTGCAGCGCGCCCTTCCCGATGTCCGCGACGGCCTCAAGCCCGTGCACCGGCGCATTCTGTACGCCATGCACGAAGCCGGGCTCATCCCCACGCGGGCGCACAAGAAGAGCGCGACGGTCGTCGGCGACGTGCTGGGCAAGTACCACCCGCACGGCGACCAGTCCGTCTACGACGCGCTCGTGCGGATGGTGCAGGACTTTTCGCTGCGCTACCCGCTCATCGACGGGCAGGGCAACTTCGGGTCGGTGGATGGCGACGCGGCGGCGGCGTACCGGTACACGGAGACGCGGCTGTCGCCCATCGCCACGGAGATGCTGGCCGACATCGACCGCGACACCGTCGATTTCGCCCCCAACTACGACGACCGCCTCACCGAGCCGCGCGTCCTCCCCGCCAAGTTCCCCAACCTGCTGGTCAACGGCTCCAGCGGCATTGCGGTGGGGATGAGCACCAACGTGCCGCCGCACAACCTGTCCGAGGTGGTGCGCGCCGTCATCCACCTGCTGGACCACCCGGAGTGCACCGTCGAAGACATGATGGTGCACCTGCCGGGGCCGGACTTTCCCACGGGCGGCATCATCGTGGGCACGCAGGGGATCCGCGACGCGTACGCCAAGGGGCGCGGCCGCGTGGTGATGCGGGCGCGCGTCTACAAGGAGTCGCGGCGCAGCGGCAAGGAGCAGCTGGTCGTCACCGAGATCCCGTACGGCACCAACAAGGCACGCATCATCGAGCAGATCGCCGAGCTCACCCGCGCCGGCAAGCTGAACGACATCGCCGACCTGCGCGACGAATCGGACCGCGACGGCATCCGCATGGTCATCGAGCTCAAGCGCGGGGCCGATCCCGCCAAGGTGCTCACCGGCCTCTTCAAGTGGACGGCGCTGCAGACCACCTTCGGCGTCATCGCGCTGGCGCTGGACAACGGCGTGCCGCGCGAGTTCGGCCTGAAGATGATGCTGGAGCGGTTCCGCGATCATCGCCTCCAGGTCGTCGTCCGCCGCAGCCGCTGGGAGCTGGAGCGGGCGCGCGACGAGGCCCACGTGCTGGAAGGCCTGATCGCCGCGCTGAAGAAGATCGACCAGGTGATCGCCATCATCCGCGGCTCCAAAAACCGTGAGACGGCGGCCGCCAAGCTGGAAAAGGAGCTCAAGCTCAGCGAGCGCCAGTCCGAGGCCATCCTCAGCATGCGCCTCTCCCGCCTCACCCAGCTGGAGACGCGCGAGCTGCGCGACCGGCTGGCGGAGCTGGAGACGCGCATCCGCGAGCTGGAGGCGCTGCTGGCGTCGCCGGAGCGGCAGATCGGCGTCATCCGCCGCGAGCTGGCGGAGCTGGCGGAGAAGTACGGCGACCCGCGGCGCACGACGATCTTCGAGAACGAAAAGGCGGTGCGCATCGAGGACCTGCTGGCCGCCGAGCAGGTGGTGGTGACGGTCACGCGCGAGGGCTACGTGAAGCAGATGCCCATGCCCGTCTACCAGAAGGCCGCCGCCACCGGCCGCGCGCTCACCGGCAGCGACTACGAGATCGACTACCTGGAGCGCGTCCTGGTCGCCAGCACCGAGGACTGGGTGATGGCGTTCACCAGCGACGGCCGCGCGTATGGTCTCCCCGTCCGCGACCTGCCGGAGACGGACCTGCGCTCCCGGGGCAAGCGGCTGCACCAGATGCTGGAGCTGCCGAAGAACGCCGACGTGGCCGGCGTGCACCTGGTCAGCGAGTTCAGCGAATCGAAGACGGTCCTCTTCGCCACTGCCGGCGGCACCGTCAAGCGCACCTCGCTGGACCAGTTCACCCGTCCTCGCTCCGGCGGCGTGGAGGCCATCTCGCTGCGCGCCGGCGACCGGCTGGCGTTCGTCGCCATCACCGACGGGGAGATGGAGGTGGTGCTCGCCGCGTCCGGCGGCCGCGCCATCCGCTTCGGCGAGGGCGACATCCCGCTGATGGGCCGCGCCACGCAGGGCGTGCGGGGGATGAAGCTGGACGCCAAGGAGCGGCTGGCCGGGCTGGTCGCGGCAAAGAGCGACACCGCGCTGGCCGCCGTCACCGCGCGCGGCCAGGGCAAGCGGCTGGCGATGGAAGACCTGCCGCTGCAGAAGCGCGACGGCAAGGGGACGATCGTGGCCCCCGGCGGCAAGGAGTTCGGCGAGCTGGTGGCGCTGCTGCCGCTGGGCGCCACCGACCTGGCGGCGGTCACGGCCGCGGGGGGGATGATGCGCATCCGCCGCGCCGGCCTTCCCGTCCTGGCGCGCGACGCCCGCCCCGAGCCCGTGCTGGAGCTGGCGAAGAGCGAGCGCATCGTCGCCGTCACCCAGCTCGCCGAGCGCGACGCCGCCACCCCCCTCACCACCGCCGACGAGCTGCTCGAGGAGCCCTCGCTCGACGGCGGCGGCTCGGATGACGGCTCCGGCGGCGACGACCCGGACGGCGGCGGAAGCGGCGGCGCCCCCACTCCCTCCGATGGCGATGCGCCGCCCCCCTCCGCCGATGGTGGCTCGCCCGAAGACACCGTCGCTTCCGACGACGCTCCGCCGCCGGACGATTCCGCGCCGTCCGCCCCCGTCGCGGCCGAACCCGTCGCCGCGCCCGAAGTTGCCCCGGCCCTGTTCGCAGACACGGCGGATGCGGGTGATGTGGACGATGACGATTCCATCATCGAAGATCCCATCACCCTGCCCAAGCGCAGCCGCAAGCCCGCGCCCGCCGCCGCGCCTCCCCCTCCGCCCCCCGCGCCCGAGCCTGCGCCCGCCCCCACGCCGAAGCGCGCGCGCAGGCCGGCCGCCACCGCGCCTGCTCCGACGCCCGCTCCGGAGCCTGTCTCCAAGCGCGCCCGCAAGCCCGCCGCGGCTGAAGCTCCCGCGCCCGAGCCTGTCGCTGAGCCGGCTCCCAAGCGCGGTAAGAAGGCGCCCGCCGCGGAGC
>DASTVC010000344.1:0-2018 GCA_035759295.1 Longimicrobium sp.
CCTCGCAGTCTTTAGAGAAAAGTTTGAATTCCTCTTCACCGCGAAAGGGTCTGGGGTCGCTCGTAACTGGGTGCTTCAGAGCGGGCGGTAAACCTTTGGATTCCGGGGGCTCATTCGTTCGTGGTCCATCGGACCCAGCACGATCCCGGTTTCGGCTTCCAGCCGGCGCGTGTTCAATCCCGCTGTGGCGGCGACGAACCGCTGCACCAGGCTGGCGCGTTCATGGTCTTTCCGATCCTTCGCGCGCTGTGGCGGCAGATCGAGCGCGTCCAGACGGGGCTTGAGTCCGGCCCCATGGCGGTCATACGAAACGCCAGTTCCTCCATCCGGATCCGGCAGCCTCTGCACTCGCCCGTAAACCTTCATGATCAGCCTCAGATCGGTGTGGCCGACCTCGCGGGCAACGTGGTAGGGATGGATCGGGGCTCCTGCTTCGATGCAGGCCAGCCGGTACGTGATGTAGGAGGTTCTGAACGCCCTCGTGCGGACCTGGCCGCGCGACCAGCCTGCGCGCATCGCGATCGTATCCGGTCTCACCCGCCTGCTTCAGCCCTCCGCGGATCAGCCTTCTTCTCTACGCACCGCCTTCGACCGCCTGAGAAGACCATGGACACCCTCTGTGAGAAGGCCCGGCTCGCCGCATGAAACTTGACTCAAGTGCACAAGTTTTTTCGCCCAAGGTGTCCAGAGTGTCTAGGCGGCCTGGTCGAATATGGATAGTTGCCCCTGAGGATGCGGCCGGTGCTGGGGCACGGTGACGGCTGGAGCGGGCGGAGCGGCCAAGCCGGGTGATGATGGTTCGGCTGCCGATGTGTCGGCCGGTCCAAGCGCATCGAGTAGCCCGTTCACCTTTGAGCGGGGACCGCTCGGCCGCGGCGCCTCATCTGCCTGGGAGCACGGATCACGTGCTGCTGGTGGCCCTCCATCCCCCGGTCATCGACAGGGTGCGTTCCGCCGCTCGCGCGGCGGGCGTGCGGCCCCGGCCGCGACGCGGGGGCACGTATTCCCGGAGGCCGCATATGATGGTAGATTCCGTGAGTCTCCCGAGACCCAACGTCGTTTCTCCGCGGAGCATACCGATGTGTGGCATGCGCGCGATGGCGTGTACTGGACGCTGGTTCGGTCGCACTGATCGAACCGTTCCCTCCTTTTCGAGGAGCGTGAAGGAGCACGACGGCGACGATCAGATCCGACAAAAAGCCCCGCCCGGCTCTCGATCTTGCGGAAGCCGTCACGCTTTCGTGCAACCGTCTCGCTTTTCCCCGAATGTTGACGCCCACGATCGAAGCACAGAAAGCCAGCCCGAGCGCAGGAGCCGTCCGCGAGCCCGCGCTTGCTGATCCGGCGCTTCGCTCCGGCGACGCCGACATCTCCCCAGACGCGTGCGTCCACGAGCGGTTCGCGGCGCAGGCGGCGCGCACGCCGGACGCGGCCGCACTCGTTTTCGAAGACGAGACGCTGAGCTACGCGGAGCTGAACGCGCGGGCCAACACGCTGGCGCACCACCTGCGCGCCCTGGGCGTGGGACCGGACGCGCGGGTCGCGATCTGCGTGGAGCGGGGGCCCGGGATGGTGGTGGGGATGCTGGCCGTGCTCAAGGCGGGCGGGGCGTACCTTCCGCTGGACCCCGCGTATCCCGCGGAGCGGCTGCGCTACATGCTGGTGGATGGCGCGCCCGCGGCGCTCCTTGTCGAATCCGCGCTTCGCCCCCTGTTCGCCGGCGCCACCCTCCCCGTGGTGGAGCTGGACGCCGCGGCGCCGGCGTGGGCGTCGCTCCCCGCGACGGACCCGGGGCGCGGCGGGCTCACGCCTCATCATCTTGCGTACGTCATCTACACCTCCGGCTCCACGGGGCAGCCCAAGGGGGTGATGGTGGGGCACCGGAGCCTGGCGAACCTCGTGGCCTGGCACTGCGCCTCGTTCGGGGTAAAGGCGGGCGACCGGTCGTCCAGCGTGGCGGGGTTCGGGTTCGACGCCACCACCTGGGAGGTGTGGCCGCCGCTCTGTGCCGGCGCAAC
>DASTVC010000345.1:0-4788 GCA_035759295.1 Longimicrobium sp.
AGAGAAACGAACCGACAGACCGACCTGAGGCCGCATGGCGCAGTCCCGCGAGCGCGTCCCCGTACAGATTCTCGAGCACGACCAGATCGCCACCACGCTGGCCCGCCGCATCGCCGACGTCATCCGCACCGCCAACGCGGCGGGGCGGCCGGCGGTGCTGGGGCTGGCCACCGGCAGCACGCCCATCGGCATCTACCGCGAGCTCATCCGCATGCACCGCGACGAGGGGCTCGACTTCAGCAACGTCGTCAGCTTCAACCTCGACGAGTACTATCCCATGGCGCCGGACAGCATTCACAGCTACCACCGGTACATGTGGGAGAACCTGTTCGAGCACATCAACATCCCGCGGGAGAACGTCAACATCCCCCGTGGCGACATCCCGCGGGAGCAGGTGGAGGCGCACTGCCGCGAGTACGAGGAAAAGATCCGCGCGCTGGGCGGCGTCGACTTTCAGCTGCTGGGCATCGGAAAGACCGGGCACATCGGCTTCAACGAGCCCGGCTCCGGCGTGGAATCGCGCACGCGGCTGATCGCGCTGGACACGGTGACCCGGCGCGACGCGGCGGCGGACTTCTTCGGCGAGGACAACGTCCCCACCGAAGCCATCACCATGGGCGTCGCCAGCATCCTGGACGCCCGCGAGGTCGCGCTCATCGCCACCGGCGAGCACAAGGCCGCCGTCATCCGCCGCGCGGTGGAAGGCGAGCCGGACCCGGACGTGGCGGCGACGTACCTGCAGACGCACCCGAACGCGACCTTCTACCTGGACCCCGCCGCGTCGGCCGAGTTGACGAAGGTCAAGACGCCCTGGATCGTCGGCGAGGTGCAGTGGGACCGGGAGCTGGAGATCCGCGCCGTCATCTGGCTGAGCGAGTCGGTGGGCAAGAGCATCCTTCGGCTGGACAACTACGACTACCGCGAACATCACCTGTCCAGCCTGCTGGCGCGCTACGGCAGCGCGGGGCCGCTGAACGGCGAGGTATTCAACGCGCTCATCTCCAAGATCCGCGGCAAGAGCAAGCTGCCGCAGGGCAAGCGCATCGTCGTCTTCAGCCCGCATCCGGACGACGACGTGATCTCCATGGGCGGCATTCTCAACAAGCTGCACCAGAACAGCAACGACATCATCGTCGCCTACCAGACGTCCGGAAACATCGCCGTCTTCGACCACGAGGTGCGGCGGTATCTGGATTTCCTCAACCGCTTCAGCCGCGACTTCGACCTGGGCGACGGGCGCATCGAGGAGCTCACGGGGCGGATGGAGGGCTTTCTGGACAGCAAGCACCCGGGGCAGGTGGACATCCCCGAGGTGCAGCAGATCAAGCAGCGCATCCGCGAGGCCGAGGCGGTAAGCGGCATCGAGACGTTCGGGATGCGGAAGGACCAGGCGTGCTTCCTCAAGCTGCCGTTCTACCAGACGGGGAAGGTGCGCAAGGACGCCATCGGCCCCGAGGACGTGCGCATTACCCTGGAGCTGCTGGAGGACCACAAGCCGGAGATCGTCTTTGTCGCCGGCGACCTCTCCGATCCGCACGGTACCCACCGCATGTGCCTGGAGGCGGTGATGCGGGCGCTGGACGAGTACTCCGGCCCCGCGCCCGAGGTGTGGTACTATCGCGGCGCCTGGCAGGAGTGGCCGGTGAGCGAGGCCGACGTGCTGGTGCCGCTGAGCGAGGACGAGCTTTCGCTCAAGATCCTGGCCATCTACAAGCACCAGAGCCAGAAGGACAAGGCGCCGTTCCCCGGGCACGACGAGCGCGAGTTCTGGGAGCGGGTGGAGGAGCGCAACACCGGCACGGCGCGCATCGTTGACCGGCTGGGGCTGCCGGAGTACTTCGCCATGGAGGCGTACGTCGTGCGCCGCAACGGCCGGCCGCTGGAGGTGGAGACGGTGCCCACCAGCGCGCTGGGCGACCTTTCGCGCCGGCGCCGGAAGACGGACTTTCCGGGCGCGGGCACCGGCTCGCAGCCAGGGCTGGAGGGGGATTCGGCCGAGGTGACGGAGCTGGGCGGCCAGACCACGCACTGACGCATGATGCAGACGTTCGCGGGGGTGGACGGGGGCGGCACGCGCTCCACGCTGGTGCTGGCCGACGCGGCCGGCACCGAGCTGGCGCGCGTGGGCGGCCCCGCGGGGATCGTGGATCCGCGCCACCCCGAGCGCAGCGCCGAGGTGATCGCCACCCTGGTCGCCAAAGCGCTGGCCCAGGCCGGCCTGTCGGAACGCCCCGCGGCGCTCTGCGCGGGGCTGGCCGGCGTGGGGAACGAGCCGGAGCGGCTGGCGGTGGAGGGCGCGCTGGCTGCCGCGGAGGTGGCCGGGGGGGTGCGCATCGTCTCCGACGGCGAGATCGCGCTGCACGGCGCCTTCGGCGGCGGGGCGGGGGTGCTGCTGATCGCGGGGACGGGCTCCGTGGCCTACGGGCTGGGTCCGGACGGCACGCGCGGGCGTTGCGGGGGATGGGGGATGATGGTGGGCGACGAGGGCAGCGGCTACGCCATCGGCCGATCGGGCCTCGCGGCGGCGCTGCGCTCGGTGGATGGGCGCGAGGGCGAGACGCAACTGCTGCCGGCGCTGCTCCAGGCGCTCAAGCTGGAGGGGCCCACGGGGATGCCGCCGTGGGCCGGCCGCGCGTCCAAGAGCGACATCGCGGCCCTGGCGCGCCCCGTGCTGGAGGTCGCCGCGGCGGGGGACGGGCTGGCGCTGCGGGTGGTGGAGCACCATGCGCGCGAGCTGGCGACCCACGTGATCGCGCTGGCGCACCGGCTTGGCCCGTGGCCCGGCGACGTGCCGGTGGTGTTCCACGGCGGCGTGCTGCGCTCCGGCCTGTACGCCTCGATGGTGGATCGGCAACTGGCCCAGAACGCCCACCGCTACCGCATTCAGCCCGCCCAGGCCGACGCCGTCCACGGCGCCCTCGCCTACGCCCGCGCCATGGTCGACGGCGAGGTGCCCGCGGGCGCGTGAGCTAACGTCGTTGGTAGTGGTGACGCGCGCGGGAGAAGTAGATGCCCAGATGTGTCACGGTGTATACAAGGCGGTCCACATCAGTGATGCGCCGCGACCATTTGCCTGCCATCTCGTACTTCATCGGCTCCGGCTTGCCAAGGCCGGAGAATGGATTCCTTAGCACGTCCTCGATGAGTCGCATGACTCGAGATGCGATCCGTGGATCCGAGCCAATCCAGTAGGCCAGATCGGCGCGAAAGTCGCGAAGCACAATCGCCTGCCGCTCATCATCGGGAACGGCAGGCGATGTTTCGTGGCGAGCAAGCTCGCGGCCCTTAGCTGCGCTCAAAGTCACAAGGGGTTCGCACGTGAGGAGGAAGTGGGAGCGGCGGCCCGCTCACCGCTCGCGAATCCTCCAGGATTCGGAAAGCTCTGGGGCAAATTCCGGATGTTGTGCCAGGTACGCGATTATCGTCTTCCGCACCTTGTCGTGCTGCAGCGCGACCGCGTACGGGGAGCATAGTCGAACGGTTGTCGAACCCCCTTCATCGACATCGGTTCGACACCCCATGCCGCGAGTTGGCGGTCGATCCTGCGCAGATCCTCCAGAAATTCAGGATGCTCCGCGAGATAGGCCGTCATCGTGTCGCGCACCTTACCGCGACGAAGCCCACCGTTCCACGTGGGCTGAATTCGCTGGCGTAGAAGCCGAGTTGCCATCACTCGCCTGGGGTTCGGGTCAGTGGATGCGCCGCGCGGCGGGCGGAACCGTCCGGGGTGCGTAGTCGAATGGCTGGCGGATGCCTTCCAGCACCATCGGTTCCACGCCCCACGCACTCAGTTGCGCGTCCGCGTCGCGAAGAATCTCCATCATCGCCGGCGACCTGAGGAACGCCAGCGAAGTCTCGTTGCGCGCCTTGCCGCGCCGCAGGCCGCCCCGCCACGTGGGATGGATGCGCTGCCGGTGGAATCGTGTCGTCATGGCTCGCCCGGGGTTTCGGGGTGCGCAGATGCACTCTACTATGCATCCGATGCGCCGCAGCCGTCAAGTCCGTCCAGAATACGCCACCTGCGGTACGGCGGCGATTTTCGCGAAGTCCTGATCCCATCTGCACGAAACGCCCATGCACTCGCTTCGACCGCTCCTTTTGATCGCGCTCAGCCTGTCCGTGGCGGCTTGCGGCGGGGCACGCCCGACGACCGCCGCGCCCGCGCCGGCACCCGCCGACGCGGCGTACGACCTGCTGGTGCGCAACGGGATGATCGTGGACGGCACCGGCAGCCCGTGGTACCGCGGCGACGTGGCCATCCGCGGCGACCGCATCGCGGCGGTGGGGGCGCTGCGGGGGGCGCAGGCGCGCGACACCATCGACGCGACCAACCTGGTGGTCTCGCCGGGGTGGATCGACATGCTGGGGCACTCGGAATACCCGTTGCTGCGCGACGGCCGCGCGATCAGCAAGATCACGCAGGGGATTACGAGCGAGATCACGGGCGAGGTGACCAGCGTGGTCCCCGTCAACCGGAACACGCTGCGCGAGCTGGGGCGCGACTCGGTGCCGTGGACGGACCTGGACGGTTACTTCCGCGCGCTTGAGGCGGCCCGGCCCGCCATCAACCTCGGCACCTTCGTCACCGTGGGCTCGGTGCGGCGCTATACGATGGGGGATGCCGACCGCGCGCCCACGGCCGCCGAACTGGACACCATGCGCGCCAAGGTGGCCGAGGCGATGGAGGACGGGGCGATGGGGCTCTCCTCCGGCCTGATCTACGCGCCGGCATCGTACGCGACCACGGAGGAGGTGATCGAGCTGGCGAAGGTGGCGGCGCGGTACGGC
>DASTVC010000346.1:0-5733 GCA_035759295.1 Longimicrobium sp.
AGCCCTGGCGCGGCGCCGTGCACGAGACGTTCGCCGCGCACGCGGCGGAATCTCCGGACGCGCTGGCGATCTCCGATGCGTCGGAGACCTGGACGTATGGCGAGCTGGACGCGGCGTCCAACCGCATCGCGCATCGGCTGATCGACTGCGGGGTCCGTCCCGGCCACGTGGTCGCCCTCTACGCGCATCGCTCGGCGCCGCTCGTCCGTGCGCTGCTGGGCGTGTGGAAGGCGGGGGCGGCGTTCGCCATCCTCGATCCGGCGTATCCGCCGGCTCGCCTGGCCGCGCAGGTCCGCGCCGCGAAGCCGCTCGTCATCCTCCTCGCCACCGCCGCGGGCGACGTTCCGGGCGACGTGATCGAGGCACTGGGAGAGAGCGTCAAGGGCGCCATCGTCCTCGGCCCCAAGTCGGACGACCCCGACGCGATCGCGCGCTTTCCGGCCACCGCGCCCACCGTCTCCGTGGATCCGGACGACCTGGCGTACGTCGCCTTTACCTCGGGGACCACGGGTACGCCCAAGGCGATCGCCGGCACGCACCGGCCGCTGGCGCACTTCTTCGGCTGGTACGCGCCCGAGTTCGGGATCGGCGAGGCGGACCGCGTCTCCGTTCTCGCCGGCCTCGCCCACGATCCGCTGCTGCGCGACGTCTTCACGACGCTGACGGTGGGCGGCAGCATCGCCATCCCCGATCCCGACCAGATCGGGACGCCGGGGTGGCTGGGGGGATGGATGCGCGAGACGGGCGTCACCGTAGCCCATCTCACCCCCGCGATGGCGCAGATCCTGGCGACGGGGGATTCGACGCTGCCCGCGCTCCGGCTGGCCTGCTTCGGCGGCGACGTGCTGCGCGCGGGCGACGTGGAGCGGGTGCGCGCCATCGCCCCGAACGCGGAGGCCGTGAACTTCTACGGCGCCACCGAGACGCCGCAGGCCATGGGCTTCTTCCGCCTTCCCGCCGACCTGGCGGCGGTGGGTCCGGCCGTCCCCGTGGGGCAGGGGATCGAGGGCGTCGACCTGCTGGTCATCACGCCGTGGGGAACGCTGGCGGGAATCGGCGAGCGGGGCGAGATCGCCGTCCGCACGCCGTATCTCTCGCGCGGCTACCTGAACGACGCGGAGCTGACGGCCGCGCGCTTCGTCCCCAATCCCCTGACCGGCGATCCGGCCGACCGCGTGTACCGCACGGGCGACCTGGGTCGCTACCGCCCCGACGGCGCCGTCGAGCCCGCCGGCCGCGTGGACGGCCAGGTGAAGGTGCGCGGCTTCCGCGTGGAGCTGGGGGAGATCGAGGCCGCGCTGGCGAAGCATCCTTCCGTGCGCGAGGCCGTCGTCGCCGCGCGGGGCGACGCACTGGTCGCTTACGCCGTCCCGGCCGAGGGCGCCGGGATCGAAGCGGAGGCGCTGCGGGCGCACCTGAAGTCCATCCTTCCCGACTACATGGTTCCCGCGGCGTTCGTGGCGATCGCGGCGGTGCCGCTGACGGCGAATGGCAAGGTGGACCGCCGCGCGCTGCCGGAGCCCGAATCGTTCGCGACGGACTCGCGTTCCACCGCGCCGCGCACGCCGACGGAGGAGATCCTGGCGCAGCTCTGGGCCGAGGTCCTGCGCCTGGAATCCGTGGGCGTGGACGACGACTTCTTCGCCCTGGGCGGGCACTCGCTGCTGGCGACGCGGCTGCTGGCGCGGGTGCAGAACGCGCTGGGCGTCGTCGTTCCGCTCCGCGCGCTATTCGAGGGGCCCACGGTGGCAGAGCTGGCCGTGCGCGTGGATGCGCTCCGGCAGGGCGGCGCGCGTGTGCTGCCGCCGGTCGAGCGCGTCGATCGTGACCGTCCTCTCCCGCTCTCGTTCGCGCAGGAGCGGCTCTGGTTCATCGACCGGCTGGAGGGCGGGAGCGCGCAGTACAACATCCCCGCCGCGTTGCGACTCACCGGCGCGCTCGACGCCGCGGCGCTGGAGCGCGCGCTGGGCGAGATCGTCCGCCGCCACGAGTCGCTGCGGACCATCATCCGCGAGGTGGACGGAGGCGCGGTGCAGGTGATCGCGCCCTTCGCCGGCTTTGCGCTCCCCATCGACGACCTGTCGGCGCTGGACGCGGCGGCTCGGGAGACGGAGGTGCGGCGGCGCGCTACGGAAGACGCGGCGCGTCCGTTCGACCTGTCCGCAGGCCCGCTCTTCCGCGCCGGGCTGCTGCGGATGGCGGAGGAGGAGCACGTCCTGCTGCTGTGCATCCACCACATCGTCAGCGACGGGTGGAGCAGCAGCGTCCTGTTGCGCGAGCTGTCGGCGCTGTACGCGGCGTATCGCGATGGGGGCGATTCGCCGCTGGCGGAGCTGCCGGTGCAGTACGCGGACTTCGCCGTGTGGCAGCGCGAGCAGCTGACGGGCGAGGCCCTGAATCGGCAGCTCTCGTACTGGAAGGAGCGGCTGGCGGGTGCGCCGGCGCTGCTGGAGCTGCCGACGGACCGGCCCCGGCCGGCGGTGCAGTCGCACCACGGCGCGCGGGAGCGGTTCGATCTGCCGCGCGCGCTGCTGGACCAGCTCCAGGCGCTGGGCCGCGGCGAGGGCGCCACGCTGTACATGGTGATGCTGGGCGCCTTCCAGCTGCTGCTGGGCAAGTACGCCGGGAGCGACGACGTGGTGGTGGGCAGCCCCATCGCCGGGCGCACGCGGCGCGAGGTGGAGGAGCTGATCGGCTTCTTCGTCAACACGCTGGTGCTCCGCACGGACCTGGGCGGAGACCCGAGCTTCCGCGAGGTGTTGGGGCGCGTGCGCGAAGGGACGCTGGGCGCGTACGAGCACCAGGAGGTGCCGTTCGAGCGGCTGGTGGCCGAGCTGCAGCCCGAGCGCTCCCTGAGCCACGCCCCGCTCTTCCAGGTGATGTTCGCGCTGCAGAACGCCGACCGCTCCGGCGCCGGCCTGGCGGGGCTGGGGATGGAGCGGGTGCCGGCCGAGGTGGAGACCACCCGGTTCGACCTGGGGCTCACCGTGGTTCCGCACGAGGGCGGCATCCGCGGCGCGCTGGAGTACAGCACCGCCCTCTTCGACCGCTCCACCGTCCGGCGGATGCTGGAGCACCTGGAGCGGGTGCTGGAGCAGGTCGCCACGGATGCCGACGTGCGGCTTTCCCGGCTGGAGCTGCTCTCGGGTGAAGAGCGCGGCCTGGTGGTGCAGGAGTGGAACCGCACGCAGAGCGAATCCTCCGATCCGCCGGCCCACGTGCTCGTCGCCGAGTGGGCCCGCCGCGCTCCCGAGGCCGTCGCCCTCCTGCACGGCGGCGAGGCCGTGACCTACGGCATGCTCGACCGGCGCGCGGGGGTCCTCGCCCGGCACCTGCGCGAGCTGGGCGTGGGGCCCGAGACGCCGGTGGGGCTGTGCATGGAGCGCACGCCGGAGCTGCTGGTGGGGGTGCTGGGGATCTGGAAGGCGGGCGGCGCCTACGTTCCCCTGGATCCGCAGTATCCAGCGGAGCGGCTGGGGTGGATCATCAGCGACGCGGCGCTTCCCGTGGTGGTTGCTACGGCGGACACGGCCGGGGTGCTGCCGGAGCACGGAGCCACTCTCGTGCGGGTGGACCAGCTTCCGGAAGCGGAGGCGGCGCCGGAGGTGCCGGTGTCCGACACGAGCCTGGCGTACGTCATCTACACCTCCGGCTCCACCGGCCGCCCCAAGGGAGTGCTGGTGCAGCACGGCTCCCTGTCGAACCTGCTGGCCGCCACGCGCGAGCGGTTCGGCGTCGTGGAGGCCGACGTGATGCCGGCGCTGGCGTCGTACGCCTTCGACATCTGGCTCTTCGAGGCGCTGCTGCCGCTGACCTCCGGCGCGGCGGTACGTCTGGTGACGCGCGAGCGGGTGCTGGACGCACCGGCGCTGGTGGAGGAGATCGCGGACGCCACGCTGGTGCACGGCGTCCCCGCGCTGATGCGGCAGCTGGTGCACGTGGAGCGCGAGGCACCGAGGCTCACCCGGCTGCGGCGCGCCTTCGTGGGCGGCGACCGGGTCATGGCCGACCTGCTGGCGGAGATGCGTGAAGCGCTCCCCGGCGCGGAATCGCACGTCCTGTACGGCCCCACCGAGGGGACCATCCTGGCCTCAACGCTTCCGGTGCCGGCGGACGGGATCGTGGAGGGGCACCCGATCGGCCGTCCGCTGGGGAACGTGCGCCTGTACGTCTGCGACGCGTTCGAGAGTCCGCAGCCGGCGGGCGTCCCGGGCGAGCTGCTGATCGGCGGGGCGGGGGTAGCGCGCGGCTACCTGGGCCGTCCGGCGATGACGGCGGAGCGCTTCGTCCCCGATCCCTTCGCGGCGGAAGGCGGCGCGCGGCTGTACCGCACGGGCGACCGGGCGCGCTGGCGGGCGGACGGGACGCTGGAGTACCTGGGCCGCGTCGACCAGCAGGTGAAGATCCGGGGCTTCCGCATCGAGCCGGGGGAGATCGAGGCCGTCCTGCGCGGCCACGAGAGCGTCACCGACTGCGTGGTCGTGGCGCGCGAGGACGTGCCGGGCGACCGGCGGCTGGTGGCGTACGTGGTCGGCTGCGCGCAGGCGGACGAGCTGCGGGAGCACGTGCGGCGGAGCCTGCCTGAGTACATGGTGCCGGGGGCATTCGTGGACCTGGACGCGCTGCCGCTGACGCCGAACGGAAAGCTGGACCGCAAGGCGCTGCCAGCGCCGGAGTACACGGCCCATGCGGACCGGTACGTGGCGCCCCGGACGGAGGCGGAAGAGCTGCTGGCGGAGATCTGGGCCGAGGTGCTGGGCGTGGAGCGGGTGGGCGTGCACGACAACTTCTTCGAGCTGGGCGGCCACTCGCTGCTGATCATGCGCCTGCTGGCCCGCGTCCGGGACACGCTTGACCTGCGAATCTCCATCCGCACCGTGTTCTCGATGCCCACGCTGGAAGCCATGGCGGGAGAGATCGAGCGCATGCTGTACGAAGACATCGCCGACCTGTCCGAAGACGAGGCCGCTCAGCTGGTCGGGTCCCACCCCATTGCAGGTACCTGAGATGTCCTCGGACAAGATGGTCGACGCTCCGCGCCCGGAGCCCTCCGCCGCCAAGCGCGCACTCGTCCAGGCGAGGCTCAAGAACCGGGTTCGCTCGTTCAGCATCGTACCCCGCGCCCATCGCGACATCGCTCCGCTCTCCTTTGCGCAGGAGCGGCTCTGGTTCCTGGACCGCCTGGAGCCGGGGAGCACCGCGTACAACATGCCCTCGCCGCTGAGGCTGCGGGGAACGCTCGACGTCCGGGCGCTGGAGCGCGCGCTGGGTGAGATCATCCGGCGCCACGAGTCGCTGCGGACCGTCTTCCGGGAGGTGGACGGCGCTCCCGTGCAGGTGGTCATGCCCTTCGGCGGCTTCACGCTGGCCGTTGAGGATTGCTCCCGGCCGGCCGAGGCGGATCGCGAGACGGAGGTGCGGCGGCGGGTCGCGGAGGATTCGGCGCGGCCGTTCGACCTGGCCACGGGGCCGCTCTTCCGGGCGTCGCTGCTGCGCCTGGGTGAGGACGACCACGTGCTGCTGCTCTCCATGCACCACATCGTCAGCGACGAGTGGAGCATGGGGGTGCTCTCCCGCGAGCTCTCGGCGCTGTACGAGGCGTTTCGCGAGGGGCGCGAGTCTCCGCTTCCCGAGCTGCCGGTGCAGTACGCCGACTACGCCGCATGGCAGCGCGAGCAATTGGAGCGCGAGGCGCTGGAGCAGCAGCTGGGCTACTGGCGCGAGCGGCTGGCG
>DASTVC010000347.1:0-3662 GCA_035759295.1 Longimicrobium sp.
TCCGAGCGGCGCATACTTCCCGGCCGGCGGCGCAACAGGCGAATCCCGGGCGCGTGGAGCGGACTTCGGTGCAGGCAGGATCTGGGCTCGAGGTGAATCCATCACCCGACGGAATCAAAAATGTCCGTTTGGTGACGCTCCCGCGATCGTGTGAAAAAGGTATCTGCAACAGTTTTTTGTATCAGAGCTCTTGCGTCCGTACCAGGCCCGCGCTACATTGGCGCCAGTTCCACACACCCCGGGAATTCCTTTCCCATCGTGGAACCGCTGGACAGGCATCGCAGACCCTTCCTGCCGCAGGTCCGCAGCCTCCCCTCCTTCCGAACCGGCACCCCGGTCGCGAGGCCGGTCCGCAAAGCCACGGGGTCTCCACTTCCGGAGACAGCCCAGCTACCGAAGAAGAGCTCCGCCGGGCATTCCGGCGACGTATCTCCATCCGGAGCTCTCCCCATGAAGCACTTCACCCCCGCACTGGTGCTCTCCCTCGCCCTGCTGGCCGCATGCGGCGACGGCGGATCAGGCGTCGGCAACTCGCCGCTGGCGTCCGAGGGCCAGTCCGGCACCACGCTCACGGCCAGCAAGACGGCCGAAGGGTTCTACCGCGTCCACAACACCTACGACTGGTCGCTCACCAAGACGGCGGGCGCCAGCGAGATTACGATGGGCCGCGGTGACAACGCGTCGGTGCACTACACGCTGAACGCGGTGCGCACCCTCGTCGCCACCACCACCACGTACGGCGCGTCGGGCCAGGTGTGCGTGACCAACGGCGGCGCCGTGGCTACGGAAAACCTCACGATCCTGGACGTGGTGCAGACCAAGGTGGGCAGCGGCGCGTACGCCGACTACGTATCCAACCCCGTCGACGTGAGCGCGGCCCCCGTGCTGGCCCCTGGCGAGTCGCACTGCTACGGGTACGAGGTCACCTTCGCGCCCGTGGCCAACGCCATCTACCGGAACGCGGCGCGCGTCACCATCACCAACCACTCCGGCTCGCTGGGCACGCCCACCGGCCCCGCGGCCAACGGCGGCGGCGTAAAGGCCGATTTCTCCCTCCCGGCGGACCCCGCGGTGACGGAGACCGACGCCGACGCCACGGTGGCCGACGCGCTCACCTGCCCGGCCGGCTTCAACTGCACGCCGGCCAGCGGCTCGTGGGCGCTCACGGGTTCGCAGACCATCGAGTACGACGTGAACTTCAACGACGCGTCGGCCACCTGCGACTGGCGGTTCAGCGCACCCAACTCGGCCACGCTCACCGAGGGCGGCGGACAGACGCGGACGGCGGGCGCTTCGGTGGACATCGTGACCACGGCGTGCCCCACCGGCTGCACGCTCACCATCGGCTACTGGAAGACGCACGCGGGCTTCACGGGCCGCAACCCCGACCGCATGACGGCGCTGCTGCCGCAGTGGCTGGGCACCAGCGGCGGTCTTCGCTCCATCCAGGTGACGAACGCCACGCAGGGTGTGGGAGTGCTTAGCATGGACATCTACGGCGCCCCGTCCAACGGCATCACCAAGCTGTACGCGCAGATGCTGGCGGCGCGGCTGAACATTGCCCGCGGGGCCGACGGCACGGCGGTCAGCGGGGTGATGACGGCGGCCAATGCCTTCCTTGCCGCGCGCGGCCACACCGACTGGTCCGGCCTGAGCAAGGCGCAGAAGGACCAGGTGCTGGGGTGGATGAGCGCGTTCGACGCCTACAACAACGGCGTCACGGGCCCCGGCCACTGCAACTGATGCGCGACGGCGTGCTGCTCCCGGGCGGCACGCCGGACGGATCGGGTTGATACGGACCGGTTGATACGATCGGGCTCGATAGGGATCAGTCGGATACGCATCGGTGGATACGGATCGACGGAGTCAACGGAGAACTTCTCTGTTGACTCCGTTGACTTTTACCCATCGAACGCCATCTTCCGGATCTTCGCCCGCGGCGATGTCGAAATCGGGCACCGCCGTTCGACCATGTAGCGTCCACATCCCTGTTCCACCCGATTCCGGGAGATCCACCATGCGCTACCTCTGCCTGATCTACGACGAAGAAGCCACGCTGGGCGCGATGCCGAAGGACGAGTCCGACGCCTTCATGGGCGAGTACTTCGCGTTCACCGAGGGGATCAAGGGGAGCGGCCAGTACGTCGCCGGCGAGGCGCTGCACCCGGTCTCGACGGCCACCACGGTGCGCATCCGCAACGGCAAGCTGTCGACCACGGACGGCCCGTTCGCCGAGACCAAGGAGCAGCTGGGCGGCTTCTACCTGATCGACGCGCGCGACCTGAACGAGGCCATCCAGGTGGCGTCGAAGATCCCCTCCGCGCGCACCGGCAGCATCGAGGTGCGGCCGGTGGTGGACTTCAGCCAGCAGCCGCAGTCGTAGCCACGATGGTGAGCCAGGACACGGCCGATGACGCGCGGCGGGCGGTGGACGCCGTCTACCGCGCCGAGTCGCGCCGCGTCCTGGCCACGCTCATCCGCCTGCTGGGCGACTTTGACCTGGCGGAAGAGGCGCTGCACGATGCCTTTGCCGCGGCGCTGGAGCGGTGGCCGCGCGACGGCGTTCCCGCCAATCCGCGGTCGTGGCTGGTCTCCGCCGGCCGCTTCAAGGCGATCGACGCCATGCGCCGCCGCGCCCGCTTCGACGGGCGCCTGGGCCAGATCGCGGCGCAGATGGAGACGGCCACGCCGGATCCCGCCGAGCAGGAGCGGGAGGACGTGGAGGATGACCGGCTGCGGCTGATCTTTACCTGCTGCCACCCCGCGCTCTCGCCCGACGCGCGGGTGGCGCTCACGCTGCGCGAGGTGTGCGGGCTGACGACGGAGGAGATCGCGCGGGCCTACCTGACCGGCGCGCCCACGCTGGCGCAGCGGATCGTGCGCGCCAAGGCCAAGATCCGCGACGCGCGCATCCCCTACCAGATCCCCGCGCTGGCGGACCTGCCGGAGCGGCTGGATGCCGTGCTGCAGGTGGTCTATCTCGTCTTCAACGAGGGATATTCCGCCTCCTCCGGCGCGTCGCTCACGCGGGCGGACCTGTCGGGTGAGGCCATCCGGCTGGGGAGGCTGCTGGCGGAGCTGCTGCCGGAGCCGGAGGTGCTGGGACTGCTCGCGCTGATGCTGCTCCACGAGTCCCGCCGCGCCGCGCGCACCTCGGCGGACGGCGAGCTGGTGCTGCTGGCGGACCAGGACCGCGCGCTGTGGGATGCGTCGATGATCGCGGAGGGCCAGGCGCTGGTGGAGCGGGCGATCCGCTCGCGGCGCTTTGGCCCCTACACGCTGCAGGCCGCCATCAGCGCCGTGCACGCGGAAGCCGCGACGGCGGACGCGACCGACTGGCCCCAGATCGTGGGCCTGTACGACGTGCTTCTGCGCGCCGATCCATCCCCCGTCGTCGAGCTGAACCGCGCCGCCGCCGTCGCCATGCGCGACGGCCCCGCCGCCGGCCTCGCGCTGATCGACGCCCTCCTCGCGCGCGGCGAGCTGGCCGACTACCACCTGGCCCACTCCGCCCGCGCCGACCTCCTCCGCCGCCTGGGCCGCACGGTGGATGCGCGGGAGGCCTATGCGCGCGCCCTCGCCCTGGCGCGGCAGGAGCCGGAGCGGCGGTTCATCGAGCGGCGCATGGGGGAGCTGGGCCGGCCCAGCTCGCCGGACTGAGC
>DASTVC010000348.1:0-5659 GCA_035759295.1 Longimicrobium sp.
TGGGCGTGGGCGGGCTGGTGTACTACCTGATGCGGCACGACTACCGCGCCTGCCCGCGCTGCGGCAACTCGTGGGGCAAGCGCAGCGAGCACGCCCGCGCCCTGTCGGCCGGGCTGGCGCTGAACGAGGCCGCGCCGCCCCCCGCCCACGAGCCGGAGATGCGCGAGGACGCGCGCCTGCTGCGCTGGGGCGCGTACCTCATCTTCGCCTTCGCGGCCATCCTGATCCTGGCCGGGCTTGGCGACGGCGAGCCCGAGGCGGTGATCACGGGCGTGTTGGCCGCCGCGGGTGGGGGGCTGCTGTGGAAAAAGGCCAACAGCGTGCGCGAGGAGCGCCGCGCGGCGCTGCTCACGGGGCTGCAGCAGCCGGTGCTGCGCCTGGCCGCGCAGCGGGCCGGGGTGCTGACGGTGACCGACGTGGCCGCGGCGCTCAACTGGCCCATGCCGCGCGCGGAAAAGGTGCTCAACTCGCTGGAAGACGGCCTGCGCGTGGCGTCGAGCGTGACGGACGAGGGGGTGATCGTCTACGAGTTCCGCGAGCTGATGCACGCGCCGCGGATGAATGCTGCGGAGATGGACACGCTGCTGAACCCCGGTGCCGCGCCCAACCAGGCGCAGCGCCAGGCCATGCCGCTCCCGCATGACGGCACCCTGCGCGCCTGAACCATCATCCGCGTTGACTTCCTGAGGGAGGCGCCGCGCCACGACCTGCTTCCATGGTGCAGCCTGGCGCCGACCGAAGGACCTCGCCGGCATAACCGAGGGGCCGGCTTCGACGCTCGACGGGTGGCCCCGCGGCGGCGGAGAGGAGATCCTTCGGTCGCGCACAAGCGATTGCGAGCGTTCAAGGTCCGTGTGGCGCTCCCTCAGGAAATCACGGAGATGTTCAGCAAAACTCTCTGAACAGCGCTGTCCCCCGCCGGCATCCCCTGCGCCGAATCCCTTGAAACAAATGGTTGCGCTGTCCCCTCCCGGCGTGTAACATGCGCCCGGGACGCGCCCCTTTGCGCCCGCTGGTTTCCATCCCGTTCGTCCAATCCCCGCAATCCCGATCATGCCCCCCTTCGCTCTGCGCGTCGCCGCCGCGCTCGTCCCGCTGTCGCTGGCGCTGGCGGCGTGCACCGACCGCAACCCGGCCGCGGCGGGTCCGGAGCCCGCGCGTCCCCCGTCGTCGCTGTCGATGATGACGTGCACGGTCTCGGTGCAGGCCGGCACCATGCACTGCGGTACGCCGGGTGCGGGGTCCGGGGTGTCGGCGGCCGTCCTGGGGAATCAGGGCGAGAACGTGCGGCTGCGGTCGACGGGGATGAGCTACGACGGGACGAGCACGTTCCGCATGGACGTGACGGTGGAGAACCTCACGGGCCAGGCGCTGGGCACGGCGGACGGGGTGACGCCTTCCGCCGACGGCGTGCGCGTCTTTTTCCACTCCGGCCCCGTCGCCACCGGCGGCCAGGGCTCCGTGGCGGTGCAGAACGCGGACGGCGAAGGGATCTTCCTGGCGCCGGGACAGAAGTACTTCCAGTACGACGGCCTCCTCCCCCCCGGCGACACCACGCCGGCGAAGGAGTGGCGCTTTACCCTGCCCAACACCGTGACCTCCTTCGGGTTCAGCGTGTACCTGGCGGCTCCGGTGCGCGCGGAGGCGGGGTGGATCAGCATGCTGCCGGTCGCGGCTGCCGTGGCGGTGGGCGACACCCAGCGCGTCGCGGCCACGGTGCGCACCCTCACGGGCGGCGCGGCGGACGGCGTGGCGGCGTGGACTTCGTCGAACGGGTCCGTGGCCACGGTCGACGCGCAGGGGCTGGTGACGGGCGTGGCGGCGGGGGTGGCCACCATCACCGCCACCAGCGGCGCGCGCACGGGGAGCGTGCAGGTGGTGGTGCACGCGCCCACGTTCAACCCGCCGCCCACCTTCCTGCGTTTCACGGTGGAGGGGGCGTCGGTGACGTCGGGCTCGCCGGCGGACTCGGTGAAGTTCCGCCTGGAATACCGCAACACGGGCGGGTTTTCCGCCTACATGCGGGTGTCGATGCGGCACGCCACCGGCATTCAGCGGGAATGCGCTTCGAACACCGGCTTTGGCTGGGCGGGTGAGAACCGCGAGTACACGTGCGGGTTCGCGCTGCCGGACGGGCTCCTTGGCGGCGCGTGGAGGGTGGAGCGGATCGAGTTCAGCGGGCGCACCGTGCAGCACGCGGCGCTGCTGGCGGCAGGCGCGCCGGCGTACGTCCACGTCCACACCGCGGTGGAAGACCGCGACGGACCCACGCTGGACTCGCTGATCATCCACTCCGACACCATCAACGTGGGCAATGGCCGGACCCTGGACCTGGACCTGTGGGCCGGGGACCGGATGTATACGGACCGCGCGGAGGCGTTCCTCAGCAGCGCCGGGAACCCGCGGCTGACCTTCTTCGGGTCCCCGCGCACGCCGGCGAACGGGCGCACGCCCTACCAGTTCCGCAACCAGATCCCCTACTACTACCACTCCGGGGAGTTCGTCCTGGACTCGCTGCGCCTGCGCGACACCAACGGCAACCGGCGCACCATTACGCAGGCGGAGCTGGCGGCGCGCGGACACCGCACGCAGTTCACCGTCACCGGCACGGCGGCGGACACGTTCCCGCCCCAGTTCAGCGCGTTCTCCTTCTCGCCCGACTCGGTCGTGGGGAACGGCGCCGACACCGTCACGGTCATGCTGGCGGCGGAGGAGACGGTGGACGAGAGCGGCGTGCGGTTTCTGGACATGGAGTTCGAGCGGATGGACGACACCACGCAGCGGCGCCGCTGCCTGAAGAACGCGCCCACGCGCGAGTGGTACCTGGAGATGACCTGCAAGCTCGTGTTCTCCGCGGCGGACGTGGGGACGTGGCGGGTGCGGTACGTCCGGGCGATCGACTTCATGAACAACGAAGCCGTGGGGTTCACCGCCGACCTGCAGGCTCTCGGCATCCCCACCGAGCTCGTCGTCACGCCACCGTAGCGGCGGGAGGGGACAAACGAGAAAGGACGCAGAGAACGTCGATCCGTTCTCTGCGTCCTTTTCGTTCCCGCCGCGCGCCACGTCCGTTCCCGGTGGCTGGCGGAAGATGGGGCGGTTAGATTCGGGCTACAGCTCCGTCTCGGCGATGCCGCTGGCGCCGGGCTGCTTGGCGCGGTTCTTGGATTCCGCCACCAGCTCGCCCAGGTGCTCCAGCGTGGTCCACCGCGCGGGGTCCACGCGGATGACGGCGGCGGACAGGCGGGTGAGGGCGAACTCGCGCTCCACGCCGGCGCGGTCGGCGGCGCGGTACACGCCGGCGCGCACTGCGTCCTTTGGCAGGTGGTGCGGGAGCGCCTGCGAAAAGCGGGCGCGGGCGATGCGGGCCAGCTCGCGCCCGTCGGCCGCGGGGCAGACGAGGACGAAGTCGTCGCCGCCCACGTGGCCCACGAAGGTGTCGCCGCGCCCCTCCGCCGTGGCGGCGATGGAGCGGCCCGCCTCGCGGATGGCCTCGTCGGCCACCGCGAAGCCGAAGCGGTCGGCGAAGGGCTTGAAGTCGTCCAGGTCGAAGTAGACCACGGCGAACGGCTGCCCGTCGCCGCGCCGCCGGTCGATCTCGCGCTCGATGGCCACGCCGCCGGGAAGCCCCGTGGTGGGATTCCGGTCCAGCGCGCGCTGTGCCTGGCGCAGGAGGGCGGTGACGCGCGCCAGCAGCTCGCGCGCGTCGAACGGCTTGGCCAGGTAGTCGTCGGCGCCGGCCTCGAAGCCGCCCAGCCGGTCCTCGATCCGCGACTCGCCGGTCAGGATGAGGACGGGGACGTGCGCCACCCGCGGGTCGTCCTTGATGGTGCGGCAGACGGTGAACCCGTCCGGCGTCCCCATCCGGTAGTCCAGGATCACCAGGTCCGGCGCGGCGCGGCGCACCTCGGCCAGCGCCTCGTGGCCGTTTTCGGCCAGCCGCACCGAGTGCCCGGCGTGCTTCAGCAGCTCGCCGATCATGCGGCGCAGCGCGTCGTCGTCGTCCGCGAAGAGGATTTCGCTCATCCGGCCCCCACCCAACCCGATCGCATCCGTGCCTGCTCTTCGAGTGATGATCCCGCGCCGCATTGGCGCCGGCCTGCTGGCCCTCGCGGCGGTCATGCCGCTGGCGGCGCAGACGCCGCGACCGGCCAATGTAGCAGTTTCCCGGCCGAACGCCACTTCCGCGCCCCAGAACGCGCGGCTGGCGGCCCGAATCGACTCCATTCTCGCGCGTCCGCAGCTGTCGCGGGCGACGTGGGGAATCGAGGTGCGCGACGCATCCACCGGCCGGACGCTCTACGCCCGCAACGCCGGCCGCCAGTTCATCCCCGCATCCAACCTCAAGCTGATCGTCTCCACGACGGCGGCACACCACCTGGACCCGGACTACCGCTTTCGCACCAGCCTGTACGCCACGGGGCCGGTGCGCGATGGCACGCTGCAGGGCGACCTGGTGCTGTACGGCCGCGGCGACCCCATGATCAGCGCGCGCTACTTTCCCAGCCGCACGGCGGTGTGGGAGATGCTGGCCGACTCGCTTCTGGCGCACGGCGTCCGGCGGATCAGCGGCGGGGTGGTGGCGGACGAGAGCTGGTTCGACGCCGAGCACGTGCGCAGCGACTGGGAGGCGTACGACCAGCGCTGGTGGTACGCCGCGCCGGTGGGTGCGCTGGGGATGAACGACAATTCGATCGATTTCACCATCCAGCCCGGCGCCTCCCCGGGTGCGCCGGCGCGCATCACGGGCTTGCCCGCGAGCGGCGCGTGGACGCTGGAGAACGCGTCGCGCACCGTCGCCCGCGCGCTCCCTCACACCTTCGACCTGGAGCGCGGATCGGCGCCGGGCGCGGTGCGGGCGTACGGCAACCTTCCGCTGGGCACGGGGGCGGACGCGGAGTCGTTCGCGGTGGACGACCCCGCGCGCTTTACGGGGATCGTGTTCCGCGAGGTGCTGGAGCGCAAGGGAATCGACGTCGTCCGCAACGCCGTGCGCGTGGTCTCCGACCCGGCGCAGTCCACCATCGCCGGCGGGGCGCCGTTGGTGGAGTGGCGCTCGCCGCCGCTGCCGCAGGCCATCGCGCCGGTGCTGATGAACAGCCAGAACTGGTTCGCCGAGACGCTGGTGAAGACGCTGGGAAAGGAGGTGCGCGGCGAGGGGAGCTGGGCGGCGGGGCTGGCCATCGAGCGCGAGTTCCTTACGCGCGTGGTGGGGATCGATTCGGCGGATTTCGTGCTGCGCGACGGGTCCGGACTGTCCGCGCAGAACCGGGTGACGCCGCGCGCACTGGTGCAGCTGCTGGACTACGTCCGCCGCACCCCGCGCCAGACCGTCGTCCGCCGCGCACTGCCGGTCTCGGGCGCGGAGGACGGCTCGCTACGCAGCCGGCTGACGGACCTGCGCGGGCGGGTGGCGGCCAAGACGGGCTACATCGGCGGCGCGGACTCGCTGAGTGGGTTCATCACCCTGCCGGACGGGCGTGAGGTGATCTTCTGCATCATCGCCAACAGCAGCGGCCAGCCCTCCGCGCGGATGAAGGCGGGGATCGACGACGTGGTGCGGGCGATCGCGGCGGTTGGGTGAGGTGATGGAGTGAACGGGTGAACGGGTGAACGGGTGAACGGGTGAACGGGGTGACGGGGTGACGGGGTGATTGGG
>DASTVC010000349.1:0-4666 GCA_035759295.1 Longimicrobium sp.
GTGGACGGCGAGCCCGTCCAGCACATCGCATCCATCGAGGAGAGCCCGTTCCGCCTGGTGGAGCACGACCTGCGCGCCGCCGCCGACGGCGAAGACGCGCTGCGCCGCATCGCATCTCAGGAAGCCAGCGCGCCGTTCGACCTGGAGCACGGGCCCCTGATCCGCGGGCGCCTGGTCAGCATGGCCGGGGACGACCACGTGCTGCTGATGACGATGCACCACATCGTCAGCGACGGCTGGTCGATGGGCGTGTTCGTCCGCGAGCTGGGCGCGCTGTACGACGCCTTCAAGGGCGGGGCGGATGATCCGCTCGCCCCGCTCCCCATCCACTACGCGGACTACGCGGCGTGGCAGCGGCAGTGGGTGTCGGGCGACCTGCTGGAGCGCCAGGCGGGGTACTGGGTGCGGACGCTGGCCGGCGCGCCGGAGCTGCTGGAGCTGCCCGCGGACCGCCCGCGCCCGCGCAAGCAGGATTTCGCCGGCGACGCGCTCCCCATCGAGCTTGACGCGGAGCTGACGGCGGCGCTCAAGGCGCTGTCGCGGCGCCACGGCACCACGCTCTTCATGACGCTGCTGGCCGGCTGGGCCACCGTGCTCGGCCGGCTCTCCGGGCAGACGGACGTCGTCGTCGGCACGCCCACGGCCAACCGCGGGCGTGGCGAGACGGAGGCGCTGATCGGGTTCTTCGTCAACACGCTGGCGCTGCGCGTGGACCTGTCCGCCGCGCCCACCGTGGCGCAGCTGCTGGGGCAGGTGCGGGTGCGCGCGCTGGAGGCGCAGCAGCACCCCGACGTCCCGTTCGAGCAGGTGGTGGAGCGGGTGCACCCCGAGCGCAGCCTGTCGTACAGCCCGCTCTTTCAGGTGATGTTCGCCTGGCAGAACACGCCGGACGAGACCCTGGAGCTGGACGGGCTGCGGCTGGTGCCGGAGCCGGAGACCGCGCAGGGGAGCGCACGCTTCGACCTTACGCTGGAGATGGCGGAGCGCGACGGGCGCATCGCCGGGTCGCTGAGCTACGCCACGGCCCTCTTCGACCGGGCGACGGTGGAGCGCCACGCGGGCTACCTGCGGAGCGCGCTGGAGGAGATGGCGGCGGATGAGCATCGGCCCGTGGACCGGCTGGCGCTCTTGCCGGTGGACGAGCGCACCCTGGTGCTGGACGAGTGGAATCGCACGGACGCCGGGTATCCCACCGCCTGCATCCACGAGCTCTTCCGCGCGCAGGCCGCGCGTACGCCGGACGCCGTGGCGCTGGTGTGGCAGGGCGAGCGGCTGACGTACGCGGAGCTGGAGCGCCGCGCGAACCGCATCTCCCACACGCTGCGCCGCTTGGGCGCCGGGCCGGAGGCGCGCGTAGGCATCTGCCTGCCGCGCACGCTGGACCTGGTGCCGGCGATGCTGGGCGTGCTGGGCGCCGGCGCCGCGTACGTGCCGCTTGATCCGGCGTACCCCCGCGAGCGGCTGGGCTACATGCTCGAGGACGCCGCGGTCTCGCTCGTCATCACCGAGTCGAGCCTGGCGGATCGGCTGCCGGAGGGCGCGGCCACGCTGCTGCTGGACCGTGAGCGCGACGCGATCGCGGCGGAGCCGGACACGCCGTTCGAGAGCGGCGTCGCGCCGGAGAACCTGTCGCACGTCATCTTCACCTCGGGATCGACGGGCCGGCCGAAGGGCGTGATGATCCGCCATTCGTCCACCGTCGTGCTGCTGTACTGGCTGCGGGAGACCATCACGGACGCGGAGCGCGCGTCGGTGCTCTTCTCCACGTCCATCAACTTCGACGTTTCCGTCGCGGAGGTCTTCGGGACCCTTGCCTGGGGCGGCAAGCTGGTGCTGGTGGAGAACGCGCTGGCGCTGGCCACGCTGGACGAGCCGGTGGTGCACGTCAGCATGGTCCCGAGCGCGGCGGCGGAGCTTCTGCACAGCGGCGGCATCCCGTCCAGCGTGCGGACGATGAACCTGGGCGGCGAGGCGCTGCCGAACGCGCTCGCGCAGGGGCTGTACGCGCTGCCGGGGGTGGAGAAGGTCGGCAACCTGTACGGCCCGACGGAAGACACCACCTACTCCACCTACTCGCTCGTGGAGCGTGGCGCGGAGCGTGTGCTGGTGGGCGCGCCGGTCGCGAACACGCAGGCGTACGTGCTGGATGCGCACCTGCAGCCGGTGCCGGTGGGAGCCGAGGGCGAGCTGTACCTGGCGGGCGACGGCCTGTCGCGCGGCTACGCGAATCATCCCGGGATGACGGCGGAGCGCTATCTCCCGTGCCCGTTCGGGGCTCCGGGCGGGCGGATGTACCGGGTGATGGACCGGGTGCGCTGGAAGTGCGTGAGTGCGGAAGTGCGTGAGTGCGGGAGTGAACAGCCCGTGCGCGAGGCCACTGACGCACTGACGCACTCACGCACTCACGCACTGGAGTACCGGGGCCGCATCGACTTCCAGGTGAAGGTGCGCGGCTTCCGCATCGAGCTGGGGGAGATCGAGTCGCGGCTGGTGGAGCACCCGGAGGTGCGCGCGGCCGTCGTGCTGGCGCGCGAGGACGTGCCGGGCGACATGCGCCTGGTGGCGTACGTCGCCGGCGACGAGACGGTGTCGGTGGACGCGCTCCGCGCCCACCTGGCCGAGCGGCTCCCGGCGTACATGGTGCCGGCGGCGTTCGTGCGGCTGGACGCGCTTCCGCAGACCCCCAATGGCAAGGTGGACCGCAAGGCGCTCCCCGCGCCCGAGGGCGAGGCCTTCGGCACGCGCGGGTACGAGGCGCCGTCCGGCGTCACCGAGCAGGCCGTCGCGGCGATCTGGGCGGAGCTGCTGGGCACGGAGCGCGTGGGCCGCGGCGACGACTTCTTCCGCCTGGGCGGGCACTCGCTGCTGGGGGTGCGCGTCGTTTCCCGCATCCGGCAGGTGCTGGGCGTGGAGGCCGAGCCGGGCGACCTGTTCGAGCGCCCCGTGCTGGCGGACTTCGCGCGCGGGCTGCAGACGGCCGCGCGGGCCGTGGGGACGGCGATCGCGCCGGTGGACCGCACGGGCACCCTCGCGCCGTCGTTCGCGCAGCAGCGGCTGTGGTTCCTGGAGCAGATGGGGAACCTGGGCAGCACCTATCACATCCCCGTCCGCCTGCGCCTGACCGGCGCGCTGGACCGGGATGCGCTGGTGCGTGCGCTGGACCGCGTCGTCGCGCGGCACGACGCGCTGCGGACGACGTTCCCGGCGGTGGACGGCGAGCCGGTGCAGCGCATCGCATCCGCCGAGACAAGCGCGTTCACGCTGGTGGAGCACGATCTCCACGCTTCGGCCGATGCGGAGACCGAGCTGCTTCGGCTGATGCGGGACGAGATGGCCGCGCCGTTCGACCTGGCGCGCGGGCCGCTGATCCGCGGGCGGCTGGTGCGGATGGCGGCGGACGAGCACGTCCTGCTGCTGACGATGCACCACATCGTCAGCGACGGCTGGTCCGTCGGCGTGCTGCACCGCGAGCTGGGCGCGCTGTACGCCGCCTTCGCCCGCGGCGACGCCGATCCGCTTCCCCCGCTCGCGATGCAGTACGCCGACTACGCCGCCTGGCACCGCCGCGCCGTGGAAGGCGACGTGCTGGAGGCGCAGGGGGCGTACTGGACGGAGACGCTGGCCGGCGCGCCGGAGCTCATCGAGCTGCCGGTGGACCGCCCGCGCCCGCCCCGGCAGGACTTCGCGGGCGCGTCGCTCAAGGTGGAGCTGGACGCGGAGCTGTCGGATGCGCTGCGTGCGCTCTCGCAGCGGCACGGCACCACGCTGTACATGACGCTGCTCGCCGGCTGGGCGGCCGTGCTGGCGCGGCTCTCCGGCCAGCCCGACGTCGTCATCGGCTCCCCGAGCGCCAACCGGGGCAGGGCAGAGGTGGAGGAGCTGATCGGCTTCTTCGTCAACACGCTCCCCGTGCGCGTCGACCTCTCCGACGGCCCGAGCGTGGGCGAGCTGCTGGCGCGGGTCAAGGCGCGGGCGCTGGAGGCGCAGCGGAACCAGGACATCCCGTTCGAGCAGGTGGTGGAGCGTCTGGCGCCGACGCGCAGCATGTCGTACACCCCGCTCTTCCAGGTGCTGTTCGCCTGGCAGAACGCGCCCGGCGGCGACCTGGCGCTCCCCGGCCTGACCGTGGCCGGCGTGGACGCGGCCGACGCGGACACGGCCAAGTTCGACCTGTCGCTGGCGCTGTGGGAGCAGGACGGCCGCATCGCCGGCACGCTGGAGTACGCTACCGCGCTCTTCGACGGCGCCACGGTGGAGCGCTTTGCCGCGTACCTGCAGCACGTGCTGCAGGGGATGGCGGCGGACGAGGACGGGGCGGTGGACCGGCTTCCGCTGCTCCCGGAGGCGGAGCGCGGGCTCGTTCTCCAAGCGCTGAACGCCACGGAGCGCCCCTATCCCCGCGGCGCCTGCGTCCACGAGCTGTTCCAGGCGCAGGCGGCGCGCACGCCGGACGCCGTCGCCGTCGTCTTCGAGGGCGCGTCGCTCACGTACGCGGAGCTGAACGCGCGCGCCAACCGGCTCGCCCACCACCTGCGCGGCCGCGGCGTTGGCGCCGAGGTGCGCGTGGGCGTGCTGATGGAGCGGAGCCTGGAGATGGTCGTCTCGCTCCTGGCCGTGCTCAAGGCTGGCGGCGCGTACGTGCCTCTGGACCCCGGCTACCCGGCCG
>DASTVC010000350.1:0-8867 GCA_035759295.1 Longimicrobium sp.
CAGCATCTACAGCGGCCGCTACGCCCGCACCGGCATCCTCTCCTCCGGACCGCAGCGGCTGCTGCTGGCGCAGGAGCCCGAGGGGCAGCGCGAGGTGCGGCGGCGAATGCTGGAGCAGGCGCAGGAGATCCGGACGGACGGCATTCTCCTGGTGCACTCGCACCAGCCGGACCTGGCGCGGCTCACGGTGCAGGAGGCGCTGGCCGACATGGCCAAGGACTGGCAGCTGGTGGACGTGGTGAAGCGCGAGGAGGACGACCTGTTCACGCTGGAATACCTCGTGCGATTGAAGGGGAGCGCCTCGGCGCCGGAGCTGGTGGGCGCGCTGGACGAGCGGTGGGGTGCGCAGGTGGCGGCGGCGGAGTACGTGCCGTTCCGCGCGCGGCGCAAGAAGCGGAAGAAGCGGGCCTGACGCCGGGGTGGGCGCGGCCCGGGTGCTCGTATCCGGGAGATTTGGCGTTGATGCATTGGAGCGAATGGACGCGGCGCGCGGCGGCGGGGGCCGCGTGCGCCGCGCTGCTGGCGTCGGCTGCGTGCGGCAAGCCCGCGCTGGGGCTGGGGCGCACGGTGGGGCTGTTTCCCGTAGACTCGGTGGCGCTGAACCTGGTGCTGATCGGCGACGCGGGGCTCCCCAACCCCGCCGGCGAGCCCGTGCTGCAGGCCCTGCAGCGCGAGATCGCGGCGGCGCCGGAAAAGAGCTTCGTCGTCTACCTGGGCGACAATGTGTACCCCGTAGGCCTTCCCGACACGCTGACGGAGCCGGGCAAGGAGGGGATGCGCATCCTCCGCGCGCAGTTCCAGCCCCTGCGTGATACGAAGACGCGCGGCCTGTTCGTCCCCGGCAACCACGACTGGGCCCAGGGCGCGCCGGAGGGGTGGAGCAGCATCGTCCGGCAGGAGCGCGTCATCAACACCGAGGGCGCGGGGCTGTTCGGGATGGAGCCGCGCGACGGGTGCCCGGGGCCGGTGGTGATCGACGTGGGCGAGGTGCTGCGGCTGATCGCCATCGACAGCCACTGGTGGCTGCACCCCGGCACCAAGCCCGGGCGCGACCGCTGCAATCCCGGCACGGAGCAGGGGGTGGTCGATTCCCTCCGCATCGCCCTGGCCACGGCGGGCGACCGGCGGACGATCGTCGTCGCCCATCACCCCATCGTCTCGGGGGGACAGCACGGCGGGTACTTCGACTGGCCCACCTACCTCT
Organism: Longimicrobium sp.; assembly: GCA_035759295.1. GTDB lineage: Bacteria > Gemmatimonadota > Gemmatimonadetes > Longimicrobiales > Longimicrobiaceae > Longimicrobium. The sequence continues at coordinate 1,205 of DASTVC010000350.1, forward strand.
TTCCCTTTCACCCCTGGGCCCGCACGGCGGGACTGTTCGCGCGGCAGGACGTGACCGGGCGCGAGTACCGGCACATGTCCGCGGAGCTGGCGCGCGCCTTCGTGGTCGACACGCCCACGGTCTACGCGGCGGGGCACGAGCACAACCTGCAGGTGTTCCGCCGTGATCCCGCGAAGTACCTGATCGTGAGCGGCGGGGGGATCTACGGGCACACCACGACGACGCGCGCCATCACCGGCACACGCTACATCCGGCAGGCCAGCGGATACCAGCGCATCACCTTTCTGCAGGACGGGCGGGCGCGATTGAGCGTGATGGTGGTGGACGCACAGGGGAACGCCACGGAGGACTTCAGCATGTGGCTGGACGTGCCGCCGATCCGCGCCGCAGGCGCCGCGGCCGCGGATTCCGGGGGCACCCGATGAGGCGCGCCCTGCTGCCGCTGGCCGCGGCGCTGCTGGCGGCTCCCCTGGCCGCGCAGGGGGAGACGCAGGTGGCGGCGGGCCCGCACTACCGCGCCGGCCCCGTCAAGCGCGCGCTCCTGGGCCGCAGCTACCGGGAGTTGTGGACCACGCCGGCCACCGTCCCCGTCCTCAATCTCTCCACCTTCGCCGGCGGATTGACGCCGACGGAGACGGGCGGGGGGAACCAGACGCTTTCGCTGCGCTTCCGGGGCGCGGACGGCAAGGAGTACGCGTTCCGCTCGGTGGACAAGGATCCGGGGCGCGGCGAGGGCGGGGCGAAGGGAATCGCGGGTGAGGTGCTGCAGGACCAGGTGAGCTCGCAGAACCCGGCGGCGGCGCTGGTCGCCGGGCGGCTGATGGACGCCACCGGGCTGCTGCACGTGGACCCGCAGCTGTTCGTGATGCCGGACGATCCGCGGCTGGGGGAGTTCCGCGAGCAGTTCGCGGGGATGCTGGGGCAGCTGGAAGAGCGCCCCGGCGGCCGGTTCGGCGGCGCGGCGGAGGTGCTGGACACGGACGAGTTCCTTCCCCTGCTGGAGCGCGAGCCCGCCAACCTGCTGGAGGCGGAGGAGTACCTTACCGGCCGGCTGATGGACTTCGTCCTGGGCGACTGGGACCGGCACGAGGACCAGTACGCCTGGGCGCGCTTCGACCGCGGCGGCGTGCACCGGTGGCGCCCCATCCCCCGCGACCGCGACTACGCCTTCGTGGACTACGACGGGCTGGGGATCGACCTCGCCCGCCCCTTCGTCCCCAAGGCGGTGCGCTTTCGCCCGGAGTACGGCAACCTGTTCGGGCTCATTCAGCAGGCGCAGTACCTGGACCGGCGGCTGCTGGGCGCGCTGGACCACAGGGCGTGGGATTCCGTCGCCGTCTCCCTGCGCGCGCGGCTGACGGACGCGCTGATCGACGACGCGGTGCGGCGGATGCCCGCGGAGTACCAGGCGCTGATCGGGGCGCAGCTGGCCGCCACCCTGCGCGCCCGCCGCGACGCGCTCCCCGCCGCGGCGGCGCGCTACTACGCCATGATGTCGCGCGAGCCGGAGGCGTACGGCAGCGACGGGCCGGACTTCGCCGTGGTGGAGCGGATGGGGGACGACGGCGTGGAGGTACGCATCCACGCGGGGCGCGACGAGTCACGCGCGCCCTTCTTCCGCCGCCGCTACACCGCGGATGAGACGCGCGAGGTGCGCGTGTTCCTGCTGGAGGGCGCCGACCGGGCGGAGGTGCGCGGCACGGGCGGCATGCTGGTGCGCGTGCTGGGCGGCGAGGGCGACGACCGGCTGGAGGACCGCGGCCGCGGGCGCACGGCGTTCTACGACGCGGCCGGGGAGAACCAGTTCGTCCGCGGGGCGAAGACCGTGGTGGACACGCGCCCGTTCCAGCGGCCGGAGTCGCTTACGGGCGAGCAGCAGACCGTAAAGCCGCCGCGCGACTGGGGCACCAGCGGGGGCGCGCTGGCGCCGTTCGCCGCCATCCGCCCCTTCGCCGACCTGGTGGTGGGAGCGGGGCCGTCGTACACGCGCCACGGGTTCCGCCGCTATCCGTACGCGGAGCAGTGGTACCTGCGCGGGCTGTGGGCGCCGCTCTACTCCCGCTTTGGCGCGGAGGCGCGCTACGCGCGGCGGCACACGGGCGACCGGTCGTACGGCTACGTCTTCGGGCGCGCGTCGGAGCTGGAGGGGGTGTACTTCACCGGCTACGGCAACGACACCAGCGACGACGACGGGCTGCGCGACTACATCGTCTGGGAGCGGCAGGCGCTGCTGGAGCCGGGGATCGTGCTCGACCGCGGCCGCGGGATGACGCTCTCCCTCGCGGGCGTCCTGCGCTACACGGACCCGCAGGTGGACCCGCTGACGCCCGCGGACTTCACCGGCGCGCTGGGGACGGAGCCGTACGTAACGGCGGGGGTGCGCGCCGGCGCGGCGTGGGTGCGCACGGACACCGTCGCCTTCCCCACCCGCGGCTGGACGCTGGCGGCGGAGGGGAGCGCCTTTCCGTACCTCTCCGAGTCCGCCGCCGGCGACGGCACGCGCGACGGGCAGTTCGCCCGCGCCGGCGCCCGCGGCGCGTTCTACCTCCCTCTCGGCAGCGCCGTGCTGGCCCTGCGCGCGGGGGGCGAGAAGGTGTGGGGCGACTATCCCATCCAGTACGCGGCGCTCCTGGGCGGCTCGCCCACGCTGCGCGGCCACTCGTACCAGCGCTTCGCGGGCGACGCCTCCGCATTCGGCGGGGCGGAGCTGCGGGTGCCGGTGACGGGGAGCCTGGGGGCGATGGCGCTGGCCGACGCGGGGCGCGTGTGGGTGGACGGCGACTCGGACGGGGAGTGGCACACGGCGGTCGGGGGCGGCGCGTACTTGCGCGCCGGTTCGCAGACGCTCAGCGTGTTCTATACGCAGGGCGAGCGCGGCATCCTGTACCTGCGCCTGGGTCTCCCCTTCTGACGGCTTGATGTCCACCACCGCCTGGCCCCTTTCCCAGCCCGATCCCACCCCCGGACCGCAGGCGGAGCGCACGACGATCGTGCGCTTCGACCCCGGCGCGCCCGGCGTGCTGCAGGCGGTGGCCACCGGGCCCGCGCCGCAGGGGTTCCGCGCCGGCACGCCCATCACCGAAGCTTTCCGCGACGTCTACTACGACACCGAGGACGGCGCCCTGGCAAAGCGGGGCGCCTGGGCGTGCCTGCGCCACCACGCGGACGGCACGCTGACGCTCGCCGTCCGGACGGCGGTGGACGCGGAGGGCGGGGCCCTGGGATCGGCCGTCCTGCCGCCGGAGGACGACGACCCGCTCTCGGGGCTCAGCGAGCCTGCGCGGATGCTGCGGGCCATGGTAGACCCCGGGCGCCTGGTTCCCCGCGTGGAGCTGGAGACGCACCGCGTGGTCCGCTCCATCCAGTCGCTGGACGGGCGCCCGGCGTCGGTGGCGTGCGACACCATCACGGCGCGCGGCGGCGAGGGACGGGCGCGGCTGGAGGAGATCGAGCTGCGCCTTCCCCCCGGCGCGGACGCCGACCATCCCGTGGCCGCGGCGCTGCGGCACGCGCACGGCATGCGGCTGGTGTCCGAAGACCGGCTGGAGCGCGCGCGGCATGCGCTCAAGGAGCGCGAGCTGGACCGGATGGAGGTCGCCGTCCGCGCCGCGCGCCGCGTGGCGGTGGTCGCGGTGGAGGACGGGCGCATCGCGCTGCGGCGCGAGCGGACGGCGCTGCGCATTCCCGCGGGCGAGGGGGGCGGCGAGGAAAACTGCCGCCGCGTGCTGCGCGACTGCTTTGGCCACGACGGCGCCCGCGTCCGCCTGCTGGGCGTGGGACCCGGGCCGGCGGACCGCGCGGCGGTGGAGGTGTGGCTGGCGGAGGGCGCCTATACGCAGACGGAGGACGCGCTCTGCGAGATCGTCCGCATCCCCCTGGACGAGGTGCTGCACTCCGTGGGCTCGCCGGCGCTGCGGGACCGCGACACGCTGGCGGCGCTGCACGTGGTCGCGCGCTCGGAGCTGCCGTCGCGCGTCCGCGGCGAGGGGAACCGCGAAGAGCTGGCCGCCGCGCGGGCCACCCTGGCCAGCGCGCCGCCGGCGGAAGGGACGGAGGCGCTGCCGCCGGGGTCCATGCTGAACATGGAGCTCAGCATGCTGGCCTTCAATCGCCGCGTGCTGGGGCTGGCGGAAGACGAGCGGGTGCCGCTGATCGAGCGGCTGCGTTTCGTCTCCATCTTCGGCGCCAACATGGACGAGTTCTTCCGCGTCCGCGTGGCCGGCTTCAAGCGCGCGGTGGCGCTGGGGAGCACGAAAGCGACGATCGACGGGGCCACGCCGCAGGAGCAGCTGGACGCCATCGGGGTGCGCGCGCGGCGGCTGCTGGACCGCTCCTACGCCCTGCTGTCCGCCAACCTCCTTCCCGAGCTGGCGGAGCACGGCATCCGCGTCGTTCACCTGGACGACTTGTCGCGCAGCGAGCTGGAGATGGTGCGCGGGTACTGGACGAACGACGTGCATCCCCTGCTCATGCCCCTCACGGCCGGGCCCGGGCACCCCTTTCCCCACGTCCGCAACCTGCGCCCGGCGCTGGCCGCCCAGCTTCGGGACCCGCGGACGGGGGAACGGCGGCTGGGGATGGTGGAGCTGCCGGACGGGCTGCCGCGCTTCGTGCGCCTGCCGGAGAGCCGCCGCTTCATCCCCATGGAAGAGGTGATCCGCGCCTCCTTCAGCACCCTGTACCCGGGGCTGGAGGTGGAGCCGGCCCACACCTTCCGCGTCACCCGCAGCGCGGAGCTGCACCTGGACCGCACCCAGGTGGAGGACCTGCTGCACGCGGTGGAGGAGCAGGTGCGCAAGCGCCGTTTTCGCCCCGTCGTCCGCCTGGAGGTGGAGCGGGAGATGCCCGACGCCGTGCGCACTATGCTCCTGCGCGAGCTGCAGTACGAGGTCCCCGGGCAGGTGGCCGCGCTGGGCGAAGAGGACGTCTATCCGGTCGATGGACTCGTCGACCTGCGCGGGCTGCGCGAGCTGGCGGATGTGGACTCGCCCCCCGAGCTCTCGTATCCCCCCGCCGAGCCGCCGCACGAGCCGCTGGACCCGGAGCGCAGCGTCTTCGACCAGCTGCGCGAGGGGCCGGTGCTCGTCTCCTTCCCCCGAGACTCGTTCCGGGGAACGGTGGAGCGGCTGGTGCTGGACGCGGCGGAAGACCCGGACGTGGTCGCCATCAAGCTGGCCCTGTATCGCACCAACTCGCGCTCCAAGATCGTGGACGCGCTGTCGCGGGCAGCGTCGCAGGGCAAGCAGGTCGTCGCGCTGGTGGAGCTGACGGCCCGCTTCGACGAGCTGAGCAACATCCAGTGGGCGCGGCACCTGCGCTCGTTCGGCATCCACGTGATCTACGGGATGCCGGGATTGAAGGTGCACGCCAAGATCGCCCTCATCGTGCGCCGCGAGCCGGCGGGGATCCGGCGCTACGCCTACATCGGCACGGGGAACCTGAACGCCAGCACGGCCGGTTTCTACACGGACCTGGGGCTGATGTCGGCGGATCCCGCGCTGGGGGCGGAGCTCAACGAGGTGTTCAACTCCCTCACCGGCGGCGTGCTCCGCGACGACTACCAGCAGCTCCTGGTCGCGCCGACGACGATGCGCAGCCGCTTCATCGAGATGATGGACCGGGAGGCGGAGCACGCGCGGGAAGGGCGCGGCGGGCACATCGTGGCCAAGTTCAACGGCCTGGCGGACCGCGAGATGATCGCCGCGCTCTACCGGGCGTCGGAGGCGGGCGTCCGCATCGACCTGCTGGTGCGGGGGATCTGCTCGCTGCGGCCGGGGGTGGCGGGATTGTCGGAGAACATCCGCGTGTACAGCGCGCTGGGGCGGTACCTGGAGCACGAGCGCATCTTCCGCTTCAACAACGGGGGCGCTGCGGAGTACTACATCGGCTCCGCGGACTGGCGCACGCGCAACCTGAGCCGGCGGGTGGAGGTGGCGGTGCCCATCGTGGACCCCGCGCACCGGGCGCGGCTGGACGGCATCCTCGAACGCGACCTGTCTCGCCCCGACCTGTGGGAGCTGGGGGCGGACGGCACCTACTACCAGCGCCCCGAGCGCGCGCCGCGCGACACCCCCGCGGCCGAGCGGGACGCCGATCGCCCGCCGATCCTTACCGTGGAAACATGAACCGGTTTCGCTGGATGCAGATTCTCCCGGTGCGGGCCGCGGTTTGCGCCGCGGCCCTCGTGCTGTGCGCGGGATGCCGGCCCGGCGACGCGGGAGGCGGCGATTCCGCCGATTCGGCGCAGGCCGCCGACCCCGCGCAGACCTGCCGCATCGTGCGCAACGCCGTGGCGCTCCCCTCGGAGGTGGGAGAGAGCAGCGGCGCCGCGTTCGATCCGCGCGTGGAGGGCGTGTTCTGGACCCACGGCGACAGCGGCACCGACCCCGTGATCTTTGCGTTCGGCACGGAGGGGCAGGCGGCGGCGCGGGTGGTGGTGACGGGCGCGCGCAACCGCGACTGGGAAGACATGGCCGTGGGCCCCTGCGAGGGCGGCGACTGCGTGTACCTGGGCGACATCGGCAACAACACCAGCCGCAAGCGCGACATCACCCTGTGGCGCGCCCCGCTCCCCGCGCTGACGGACACCGCCACGCGGCCCGCGCAGGCGTTCACGGCCCGCTTTCCGGGCGACGGGCGCGACACCGAGGCCATGTTCGTGACCACGGACGGCAGCGTGTACCTGATCAACAAGGGTCAGCACGACCGGATCGAGCTGTGGCGCTGGCCCACGCCGCTGCGCCCGGGCCCCGTTGACCTGGTGCGCGTCCGCACCCTGGCCCCCGAGCCGGGGAGCCCGATGGACGCCGTCACCGGCGCCGGCGCGTCGCAGGACGGGCGGTGGGTGGCCGTGCGCACCTACTCGCGCCTCCTTCTCTACCGCACCGCCGACCTGCTGGGGAGCGGCGAGCCGGCCTTCAGCATGGACCTTACCCCGCTCAACGAGCCCCAGGGCGAAGGCGTGTCCATGCGCGCCGACGGCACCGTGGTGCTGACGAGCGAGTCCGGCGGGCACAAGCTGGCCGCGCAGGCGGCGTGGCTGCAGTGTCCGTTGCCGTGAGGGTGTGAGGGGACCGGGTGACGGGGTGAACGGGTGTGAGGGTGTGAGGGTGTGAGGGGACAAGGTGACGGGGTGACGGGGTGACGGGGTGACAAGGTGAACGGGGTGACTGGGTGAACGGGTGATGGAGCCGGCCCCGGTCCGTGGCGGTTGAAAACCGCAGCTGGAACGTCACGAAATCCGCCTTCGCGGATTGTGGCTGTGCGGCCGGAGCGCGAAGACCAGGCCGCATCCAGCGGATGTCATTCTGAGGCCCGGCCGCGCAAAACCTGTCCGCTTGCACGGCAGGTCGCAGGGCCGAAGAATCCACCTTCCACCTGCTGCAACGCCGACGCGGCAGCCCGCACCTGACCTGGGGCAACGACAGACCCCGGACGATGCTTCGGCTGCGGTCGCGCAGGTGCCTGGACCGCCGCACACCCTTGGCCGCCGAGTCCGCGCAGGCGGACTTTGTGACGTTGTAGCCGCGGTTTTAACCGCTCGGGGCAGGGCCCGCCCCAACGCTCCGGCTGCGGTCGCGCAGGTGCCTGGACCGCCGCACACCCTTGGCCGCCGAGTCCGCGCAGGTGGACTTTGTGACGTTGTAGCCGCGGTTTCAACCGC
>DASTVC010000351.1:0-2081 GCA_035759295.1 Longimicrobium sp.
GTCACCGAGTCCGCGGGCACCTGCAGCAGCTGTTGATCGCCGCGTCCGTGCTCGAACTGAAAGACGCCACCCTGGGGGTCGACGTAGATGCCACGGTGCTGGTAGCTCCACGCGTGGTTGGTGTGGCTGCGCTCGCAGTAGAACTGCGCGGCGGCAGGCGTCTCTTCCGCGGACGGTGCGGTGCTCGCCCGCGCGGACTGGCATCCGGCGAGGAAAAGGAGGAACGCGGCGGACCTGAGTCGGGACGGGATCAACGGATGCCTTTCGCTGAGGGGGTCCCGCATCTTTTCCCCTTTCGTGTCTTCATGCAACCCCTCGGAGTCCGTCGCTGATCCCGTACGGATCTCGCGCCGGGCGTGCCGAGCCGGCACGAGAATACTCCGCCGGCAAGCTGGCTCGTGCCCATGCGCCTCCGGAGGTGCGGGGGATTGGGACGAGAAGCGCAGCACGATCCCGCGCGGCACCCTCCGCGTGCAAGCACGCGGAGGGCCTCCCCCGCAATCGGGGGAGGCCCTCCGTTACGTCTCTCCGCCCGCTACCGCTCGAAGTAGCCGTCGCTGAGCGTCTGCATGTAGGCGACGACCGCCGCCTCCTCCGCCGGGGTCAGCCCCAGGTTGCCGACGATGCCGGTGACCATGTTGGCCGCGACCTCCGGTGCCGGCCAGCAGTTCTCGCCGACGACCGGCTCCGCCACCGTTTCGCAGCGCGGGAGCACGTCACGCGTGTTGTAGAAGTGCACCACGGTCTCCAGGCTTTTGAAGACGCCGTTGTGCATGTACGCCTTCACGTCGCTCCCCTGCGGCCGCCGATCCACGTTGCGCAGCGTGGGGGACTTGAACTTGCCCTGCTGCGCCGCCGCGCCCAGGAAGGCGCCGAGCCCGTAGTCGACGAACCCCGGCTGGCCGGCGTACACGGGGTTCTCGGGGTTCCGCGGCACGCCCAGGTTGCTGTAGCGGAAATTGGTGAACAGCGGCTGCGTCCCGCCCGACGAGTGGCACACGGTGCAGCGGGCCTTCCCGTTGAAGAGCTGCAGCCCCAGGCGCTCCTGCTCGGTCAGCTCCGCGCGTCCGGCGAGGAATGCGTCGAAGCGGGAGGTGAAGGCGTTGACGTGCTTCGAGCCCTCGAAGGCCGCGATCGCGCGGGCAATGTTGTCGTACTCCACCTGCACCTGCGCCCGCACCGCCTCGCTCAACGGGAGCGGTCCCCCCGCCGCCGCGCAGAGCGACGAAGCGTCTGAAGGCAAGGCGATGGCCGAGGCGCCCTCTCCGTACACGGAGGCCCACAGCGCGGCGTACCGCCCCTGCGAGACGCGTTGGACCACGCAGGCCGCGTCGCGGAGCGCCATCTCCGCCGGGTTCAGGAAGGGCCCCTGCGCCTGCTCGGCGGCCGCGTCCCCCAGCCGCTGGCCGGTGGCGCGGCCGTCCCAGAAGTTCCCCCCTACGTAGGGGCCCTCCAGGCGGAGGACGGGGCTGAAGGTGGCGTACGCCGCGCTGGGCGGCCGGCGGTTGCCGAACGCGCCGGCAACCGAGCCCTCGAAGACCGCCCCGTGCGCGTTCACCTGCGAGCTGGGCCCCGAGAACCCCCAGTCCGGGTCGTGGCAGCTCGCGCACGACTGGTTGCCGTGGAGCGAAAGCTCCCGGTCGAAGAAGAGCCTCCGCCCGAGCTGCACCCTGCGCACCTCCAGGTCGGGGTTCCCGGCCAGCTCCGCTTCCCCCGGGGCTCGGCCCTTGACCGCGGTGGGCTCGTCCGCGCAGGCGGCCAGCGCCAGCGCTGCCGCGATCATCCCCGCCCGCGCCGGATACGTTGGGAACCACATCCGCATTCCCCTCCTGCCGGTGGCGGATTCGGTGCGCCCGCCGGAAGCATCGAGCCGGTAAACGTACGGCTTGGGGGGACCCGATCGGCATCTGCTCGTGGACGCATCGTACGTCTCCGGGCGCAGTGCGCCCATCAGCAGCTTCTTCATTTCGAGCTTCCGGGGGGTGGGGAGCGGGGGGGTATTACTGACGGGAATGGGTTGTAACGCTCGCGCGCCCGGGCGTCCATGTCAAGGCTCCCGCGCGGATTCCGGCGTGATCCCG
>DASTVC010000352.1:0-6833 GCA_035759295.1 Longimicrobium sp.
CCTCCACCACCGCGTCCCTCCTGCTTTGAGTCCCCACCCTTGGGCGCCGCCACTGGATTCACAGCTCCTCGAAATGGATCGAACTGACGCCCGACGGAGCCCCCCTCTCCCGGCCTCTCCCCCCGAACTGCAGGGGGGAGAGGAGAATTCGAGCCCGCTACGACGAGCATCGAACTGGCGCCCGACTGGCGCCCCCTTACTCGCCTAGGCTCGCACCTCCCCCAAAAAACCCTGGGGGAGGTGGACTTCGATCCCGCGCGACCACCTGCGGATGCGGCGTCGTTCGCTGCGGCGCACAGCCCCAAGGTGCGTCGCACCTCCCTCCCCCGCGCAGTTTGCGGGGGAGGGCCGGGGAGGGGGGCAGCCCACCATCCAGCACCACACCCTCAGCAGCACCCCGCCCCCTGCCCCACCCCAACCTCCCCCGGCAGTTTCGGGGGAGGTGGGCCGGTGGTGCCGGCCCGGAGGGGGCCTGCGCGGAGCCCGTCGAAACGCCGGGGACCAGCATCCGGCAAATTGCCCGCCGTCAGCCTTCGACCACGAACCAGTCCTCGGGCTCCACCGACCACTGGCCCACGTCCGGCTGCTCGCGGTGAAAGAGCCCGCGGAATGACTCACCAAAGCCGCGGCGCCGCACCAGCACCACGGCGGTCTCTCCCGGCCCGTCGCCGAAGCCCTCCAGGTACATGAACGCCACGTCCCCCAGCGCCTCCGGCCGCGGCAGCGACACGCGCCGTCCGGCGACTTCCACCACCACCTCCTCCATCCGCGCGAACTGCGCCGCGGTCAGCTCCACTTCAACGAACACATCGCCATCCACCTCCCATCCGCCTTCGTCCAGCGGCTCGCCGGAGCGGTAGAAGAGCGGATCGAACGGAAGTCCTTCGCGGCGCTTGAAGTTTTCGTCCGCGGCGTAGTCGAAGTCCTCCAGCGCGTCCTCGCCGGCGGTGCTCTCGCGGTGGTGCCGCACCTCGTGCACCACCGTCTCGTGCAGCTCGCCTTCCCAGTCGAACTCCGGGTCCAGCTCCGCCAGCGCCGCGAACGAGCCGAAGTACAGGTGCACGCCGGAGCGCAGCGTCTCGGGTGTGTCCATCCCCAGGTCCAGCTCGCCCGTGGCGCACTCGCCCAGCGTGTAGACGTCGGGCAGCTCCGGGTGCGGCACCGCCTCTTCCGAGACGGCCACGTACTCCACGCCGCCGCGCAGCTCGGGCGGAATGGCATCGAAGATCTCGTGCGCGCGGCGCTCGAACTCGGCAAAGGTCATGGGGCGGTCGATGGGACGGGTGAGGTTCGGTTGATGAGGAGGCGCGCCGCCGCCAGCGCCGCGCCCGTCGCGATCCCCAGCGCCCAGGAGCGCGGATCGCGCCACACCACCAGCTTGTACCACGTGGCCTCCGCGGCCAGCACGGCGATCAGCAGCAGAAAGCGCGGCGACCGCGTGGTGAGGCCGGCGTAGACGTAGAACTGCATGTGGCCGCTGAACGGCACCGGCAGCAGCCCGATGAACCGGACGGCGCCCAGCACGGTCGCGACCGCGTCCACCGCCAGCGCGCCCGTGCGGTCGGCCTCGATCCGCCCGACGCGCACCCACACCCACGGGAAGAACGCGACGAAGAACGGCGCGATGTAGAACAGCAGAAAGCGCCGTACGGATCCCTGCACTCCCAGCGCCGCCGCCGCGAACAGCAGCGGCACGCCCACCGCGCCCACCAGCAGGACATTGCGCAGCGGTTCGCGATGGCGGACGATCATCCGGCGCAGCGCATCCAATCGATTTTCTCCGTCAGGTAGAATCAGCGGAGTGGGAAGAAGAGATGTCACCACGGGATCACGGCTCGCCGACCGGCACCGAACTGGCGCCCGACAGGCCCCCTCTCCCCCTGCCCCTCTCCCCCGCTGCGCGGGAGAAAGGGGAGAATTCAATCCCGCTGCGACGAGCTCGGCTCGCATCCGCCTTCCCGGCTGCGCCCCGGACGTTCGGCTCGCGTCACCTCTCTCCCGCGCTGTTTGCGGGGGAGAGGCCGGGAGAGGGGGCTGCCCGCGGACGCAGTTCGGTGCGGGCCGACGCGCCGAATCCCCGCCCCACCTCCAACCTCCCCCAAACGCTGGAGCCCGTGGTAGCGCACCACTTTCGCACTCACGCACTCCCGCACTCACGCACGCACTTTTTTCACGCACGAAGGGCGCGGAGCCGGCCGGCCCGCGCCCTTCGCCAACCTCCGGCCCGGCGGTCAGTCCAGGTCGTCGATGCTCTCGATGATCTTGCCCACCAGGCCGTACTCCTTGGCCGCGTTCACGTCCAGCCAGAAGTTGCGGTGCGTGTCGTTCTCGATGCGCTCGAACGGCTGCCCCGTCTCGCGCGCAAAGATGCGGTTGATGCGCTCGCGCATGCGGATGATCTCATGCGCCTCGATGGCGATGTCGGCCGCCGTGCCGCCCGCGCCGCCCGCCGGCTGGTGCAGCAGAAAGCGCGTGTTGGGGAGCGCGTAGCGGTCCTCCAGCGGCGCCGCCACGTAGATCAGCGCGCCGGCGCTGGCCACCCACCCCGTGCCGATCATCCGCACCCGCGGCTTGATGAAGCGGATGACGTCGTGGATGGTGTCGCCACTCTCGACGTGCCCGCCCTGCGAGTTGACGAAGATGTTGATGGGCTTGTCGCTGTCCGCCGCCATGGCCAGCAGCTGGCCGATGACGTTGGAGACCAGCTGCTGGTCGATCCCGCCGCTGATGATGAGCGTCCGCGACCTGAACAGCCGGTCGCGAATGGTATCCGTCAACGCGTTGGGCGGCGACTTCTGGTCTGCCCCCGGCTCCTTCTCGTCGTCGTCGTGCTCTTCGTCCTGGTTCCTCATCCCGTAATCCCCCTGATGGTCTGGCGCAGGCCTTTGATCGCCGTAGGGTAGCAGCCTGCCGCCCCCCGCGAAAGGGCTTGCGGCCCCCTACGGCCCCGTCCCGCCGCCCGTCGCGAAAACCAGACCGCCGCGGGACTCGTACGGCGGCGCGCACGGTCAGGCTGTGAGAACAGCTCTATCCCGCCCGGCGCCGCAGGAAGCTGCCTGGAACCCGACGGAGCGGGCGGCCGCGCCGGGGGTGCGCTGGAGTGGATGTTGGGGGGAGGGGCGGTGGTGCGCTCGGCCGCGGGCTTCGGCTGCCTGGATCCGCGCGGCATCGGCCGCAAGGCAAGCGTCCCCGTGATCAGCATCCGCGCCGTGGACCACCCCGTCGACGTCTTCGTCGTGCGCTGACGCGCGACTCCCCCGATCCTCCACGAGCGCGGATCACGAGAAAGCGGCGACCGAGATCCTCGGCCGCCGCTTTCACTTCCGCACTTCCGCACTTCCGCACTTCCGCACTCACGCACTTCCGCACTCACGCACTTCCGTTGATTCGCTCGCTGAGCCAGTTCACGATCTCGTCCTGCGACAGGCGCGTCTGTTCCATGGTGTCGCGGTCGCGGATGGTGACGGTGCCCTGCTCCATCGTCTCGCCGTCGATGGTGATGCAGAAGGGCGTGCCCGCCTCGTCCTGGCGGCGGTAGCGGCGGCCGATGGCGCCGGCCTCGTCGTAGAAGCTGGGGATGCCGCGGCGGCGCAGGTCCTCGTGGATGGCCGTGGCGCGCTCGGGCATGCCGTCCTTCTTGACCAGCGGAAACACGCCGCACTTGAGCGGGGCCAGCGACGGCTTGATGCTCAGCACCACGCGCGTTTCCCCCTCCACCGCCTCCTCGCGGTAGGCGTTGGCCAGCACCGCCAGCGTCACGCGGTCCGCGCCCACCGACGTCTCGATGATGTACGGGATGTAGCGCTCGTTGTTGGCGGCGTCGATGTACTCCAGCCGCTTGCCGCTGAACTCCTGGTGCCGCTTGAGGTCGAAGTCGGTTCGGTTGTGGATCCCCTCGATCTCGCCCCACCCCTCGTCGCCGATGGTCCCGCCGAAGAAGAACTCCACGTCGCCCGCGGCGCTGGCGTAGTGGGCCAGCTTTTCGTGCGGGTGGTAGCGCAGGCGGTCGGGGGAGAGCCCCATCACGTCGGTGTGCCACTTGAACCGCCGCTCGCGCCACTCCTCGAACGCCGCCTCGTCGGTGCCCGGCTTGACGAAGAACTGCATCTCCATCTGCTCGAACTCGCGCGTGCGGAACGTAAAGTTACCGGGCGTGATCTCGTTGCGGAACGCCTTGCCGATCTGCGCGATGCCGAACGGAACGCGCTGCCGGGCGCTCTGCTGCACGTTGAGGAAGTTGACGTAGATGCCCTGCGCCGTCTCGGGCCGCAGGTACACGACGTTCGCGGAGTCCTCGGCGGGCCCCATGAACGTCTTGAACATCAGGTTGAAGTTGCGGGGCTCCGTCCACTCGCCGCGCTTGCCGCAGCTGGGGCACTGCGCCGTCTCCAGTTCCTTTGCCCCCGTCTCGGAGAGCAGCGTGTCCACGCGAAAGCGGCGGTGGCAGTTGCGGCACTCCACCAGCGGGTCGGTGAACTCGGCGATGTGGCCCGACGCCTCCCACACCTTGGGGTGCATCAGGATGGCCGCGTCCAGCCCCTCGATGTCGTCGCGCTCGTGCACCATGGCGCGCCACCAGGCGTCCTTGACGTTGCGCTTGAGCTCCACGCCCAGCGGGCCGTAGTCCCACACGCTGCCGGTGCCGCCGTAGATCTCGGACGATTGAAAGACGTATCCCCTGCGCTTGCTCAGGGAGACGAGCTTGTCCATCAGGTCGTTGTCCGCCATGCCTTGCTTTGCCGATTCCGCGAGAGGTCGAGCGTTTGGGCTGAAAGAGGGGGGATGATAACCGGCCGCGCCCGGCACCGCAAATCGGCGCCGGGCGCGGTTTCGCGCGCAAAATCGTTCAGAGGAGGGACAAAATCCCCTCCCCCGGCGTGGTTGGCTGAGAGAGGGGAGCCCTTCGCCGCGACGGGACGGGATCGTCCGCGATCAGCTCACGGTGATGGTGCCGGCGGCGATGTTCACCAGGTCGAACTCGCTGTTGGTGGTGCAGCTGGGGCCGGTGCCGGCGTCGGCGATGTTGATGAGCGAGGCCTGGTCGGGCGTGCCGTCCACCACGCGCCAGTAGGCGTCCTTGCCCTCCAGGCTGGCGTCGCTGCTCTCGTCGATGGTGCCCAGGAACGTCGCGGTGCCGCCCGACTTGTGCAGGCAGGTGACGTTGACGGTGAGCACGATGTCGGCGGCGGAAGTGTAGTACAGCGCCCGGCCCGTGGTCACGCTGGTGGAGCTGTTGTTGACGATGAAGCTGAGGTGCGCCGTGGTGGCGCCGAACACGTACCGCGCCACCCCCACGGCCGACGCGTTGGCGGTGCCGGTCTTGAGGATGGTGACGTCGTCGGCGTCGCGGCGGGCGGCCGCGGTGGGCGCGCGATCGCACGACGCGATGGCGGGGACGAGGGCCGCGGCAATCAGGAGCGCTGCGCGTCTCATGACAGACCTCCAGTGAGAGGGATGGGCCGCCCCGGAATCCGATCAGGAATGGGCGGGAACTATCCGGGGCCACATCCGACGCTAATCCTCTCGCGCATCCCGCACAAGCAAACATCCGGCGCAATCCTGCGACAGGAATGCGCTGCAGGCGAGTGGATCGTGGACGATACACACGCATCGTTCCTCATATTTTCCGCAGCGGCCAACGCGATGGGGCCAGGAAGTCGTGGATTCACGAAGCACTCCGGAGCCCATCGGTCGTCATCGACCGGGATGGACAAGGATTGTACGTTAGCGGGCGGAGGGCAGGCTGGAGGCCGAAGACCCCTGTTCCCACCGGGTACGTAAGAAACGGGGTCTGCGGATGCGGAAACGATGCGGGGACGTCCCCGAAGCTGGACAGTCCGCGAGCGGCCGGATCTTCGCCGCGAGGGGTAAGCCCAAGCGGCAAAAACGGATGGTTCCACAGGGACGCGGCGGCCCCGGGATTGCTGCGATTCCGCGGGTGTTTCCCGCCCGTTCTACGCTCCGATCCACACGGAGGCCTTCCATGCGTGCGCAGACTTCCAGGCTCGTTCTCACCCTCTCGCTCGCCGCCGCGGCGTGCGCGCCGGCGGTGGCGTCCACGTCGTACGTGCGCCTGCCGCAGCCGCGCGCGGAGCGTGATGCCGCCGCCATCCGGGTCTACGAGCACACGCGGCCGGCGTGCGCGTTCGAGGAGATTGGCCGGGTGGCAGGGCGCCGCACCCTGCCCACGCAGTCACCCGACGACATTCTCGACGCCATGCGCCGCCGCGCCAGCCAGATGGGCGGCGACGCCATCATCGCCTTCGCCGAGCAGCAGGACGGGCCCAGCGGGGTGATCATCACGGTCTCGGAGAGCGCGTCCGCCGGCACCATCGTCACCTCCAGCGCCCTGGTGGGGACGGTGGTGCGCTTTACCGACGCGTCGTGCGCGGCGCAGGTGGCCGCGACACGCTGACGCGGTGAGCGCCCGCACCTTCTCGGCGCTCCTCATCCTCGCCGCCGCCCTCGCCAGCGCCTCGGCGATCGTTCAGCGGGTGGGGGCGCGGCGGATGGTGGAGGGCGAGGCGTGGTGCGGCACCCCGGCGCCCTGCGCGGTCCGCGCGCTGGGCGCCGGCTTTCCCTTTCCCTACCTGATCGACGATCCACAGGTCTCCGTCCCCCACCAGATCGGGCTGGTGGAGGACGACTTCCGCGCCGGCGCCTTCCTCATCGACACGCTCTTCTGGCTCGCCCTCGCGACGTCCGCCGTCCTCGTCATCCACCGCGTGCGCGGCCGGCGGAGCGCTCTGGACAGCGCCTGATCCGCCGTTCTGTGCACATCCACTCGCGACGTGCGTTGTGGGGGAAGCAGGTGATGCGATCACTCCTTCCCC
>DASTVC010000353.1:0-11338 GCA_035759295.1 Longimicrobium sp.
ACAAGAGTCATGCGTCGCAGAGGACGCCCGAATGCGCCAAACTGACCCGGCAATCTGCCGCGCCGCCTGCGGGAGCGGATGAATTCGCCGCTACAACATCGCAAAGTCCGCCTGCGCGGACTCGGCCCAGTGGTGTGCCGAACCGCCAATCCTCACCAACGGCGGTGTTGACTTCCTGAGGGAGCGCCACGCGGAACCTGAAGCTATCTAACCGTTTGTGCGCGACCGAAGGATCTCGTCTGCCCCACGCACGGCTGAGATCCGGGCATGGAAGCAAGCCCCCAGTTTGTGCCGGCGAGATCCTTCGGTCGGCGCCAATCTCCAGTGTATAAACAAGTTGCGGGGTGGCGCCTCCCTCAGGAAATCATACGTTTGGAGAGGGTTCAGCAACATCCACCAAGGCAACCCCACGTCCGCAACACGGCAGTTCACCGATCAAGCGCTCACGTCGCCGAAATCAGCGCCGGCTGCGCGGGGAGGTGAGTTTGCGCGCCGGGTGGTCGGGTTTGATCTCGGTGTTCAGGTAGCGGCCCTTGCTGGGCGCGGTACTGAACGCCTGGTACTCTTCGTCCTCCACCTCCAGGTACTGGTAGACGCCGCCGTTGTGGAACTCCACCTCCAGCACGTGCGCCGCGGGATCGTACCCCGCGCTCGCCAGGCTCGACGAATCCAGCCGCTCTCGCTTCATCAGCCACCTCCCGGAATGTCTGCCGTTCCCTCACCGCGATCCTGCGGTTCGGCTCATTCCGGGCTCTCAGCAGAATCCACGCCGGGCGTCTACGGCGTAAACGTGCGCGGCGTCGACAGAGCCGCGTCTCCTCTCACTGGACTCCAGTGACGCCGTGGATTCGCATCGTTTCGTCATCTGCCGGGATCGAATCCGGATGGCGGGCAGGCTCAGCGCTCGGAGACGGTGACGACTACGGCGGGGAGGGTGACGAGGCGCCGCGTAAAGTGGGGACGAGCCGCGGCGTGCGCCTCCATCCGCGCTTCCGATCCATCGACTACGAAGGCGAGCGAGGCGGCGGCGAGCAGCGCCATCGACAGGATCAGGATGATCGAACGCGTCAGCAGGGGGCGGGCTGGCGCGTTGAAGAGGGTCGCGGACATGGACGGGCGGCGGGGCGGGTGGCGGCGGGCGGCGCGGACCGGCATCCACGTCGTACATCGGGCGGCGCGGGAGCGTTCCGGAATGGACCCCACCCGCGTGCGGACAGGTACAAGGGCCGCGGTCTGGAATCCCCTCACATGATCCGAGGACGTATGAAGCTGCTCCGTACCCTTACGTTCGCCGTGGCCGGGCTGGTGTGCAGCGCGGCCGGGCTGCAGGCGCAGGGCGTCATCGTCCCCCGTCCGTGCGCCGACTGCCGGCCCACGCCGGGCCAGCCCGCCGGCCTGCCGGTGGAATCCGTCACCTTCGAGACCACCATCCAGGGGCAGGTGGCCACGACGCACGTGACGCAGGTGTTCCGCAATCCGCATCCCCAGGTGATGGAGGGCACCTACTTCTTTCCCCTCCCCGAAGAAGCGTCCATCACCGAGTTCGCCATCTGGGACGGCGACCGCCGGCTGCAGGGCGAGGTGCGGCCGCGCGAGGAGGCGCGCCGCATCTACGAAGACATCGTGCGCCGCGTGCGCGACCCCGGGCTGCTGGAGTACGCGGGCCAGAACCTGTTCCAGGCGCGCATCTTTCCCATCCCCGGCCGCGGCACCAAGAAGCTGGAGCTCACCTACACGCAGGTGCTGCGCGCGGAGAACGGCACGGTGGGCTACCGATACCCGCTGGGCATCGGCCGCAACGCGTCGCGCATCGAGCGGCTGGCGGGGCGCGTGTCCATCCGCACCGACGGCGGCCTGCGCACCGTCTACTCCCCCAGCCACGACGTGGAGGTGCGGCGCGAGGGCGGGCGCGCGGCCACGGCCAGCTTCGAGCAGGGCCCGCGCAGCGAGCGGCGCGACTTTCAGCTCTTCTACGCGCTGTCGGAAAGCGACGTGGCCATGTCGCTCTTTACCTACCGCGAGCCGGGAAAGGACGGCTACTTCCTTCTCCTCCTTTCCCCCAGCGACGACCAGGAGCGGCGCGAGTACCCAGCCAAGGACGTGGTCTTCGTGCTGGACGTGAGCGGGTCGATGGAGGAGGACGGGAAGATGGAGAAGGCCCGCCGCGCGCTGCTGCACGGGGTGCGCGGGCTGCGGGCGGGCGACCGCTTCAACGTGATCGCCTTCTCCGGCGAGACGCGGCTGATGGAAGAGGGGCTGATCGCCGCCGACGCGGCCGGCCGCCGGCGCGGCGTGGAGTTCGTGGAGGGGCTGCGGCCGCGCGGCGGCACCAACATCAACGACGCGCTGGTGGAGGCGCTGGGCCAGTTCCCCCGCGCCGGCACTCGCCCGCAGCTGCTGGTCTTTCTGACCGACGGGCTGCCGACGGTGAGCGAGACCAACGTGGACCGCATCATCCAGAACGTCACGCGGGCGCGGCGCGAGGGGCTGCGGCTGTTCACCTTCGGGGTGGGATACGACGTGAACACGCGGCTGCTGGACCGGGTGGCGGCGGAGAACGGCGGCGCGGCGGACTACGTGGCGCCGCAGGAGGACCTCGAGGTAAAGGTGAGCACCTTCTTCGACAAGGTGAACCACCCGGTGCTCACCAACCTGCGGCTGGACCTGGGGGCGGTGCGCACGGACCTGGTCTACCCGCGCGTGCTGCCGGACCTGTTCAAGGGGACGCAGCTGGCGCTGGTGGGGCGCTACCGCAACGCACAGGAGCTGCGGGACGTCACCATCCGGCTGACCGGAAACGCGAGTCCCACGCACACCTACACCTACCCCGGCGCCAGCTTTCCCCTGCGCGCCGAGCGGCACGAGTTCCTGCCGCGGCTGTGGGCCACGCGCCGGGTGGGGTGGCTGATGGAGCAGATCCGCAGCCACGGCGAGAACCGCGAGCTGGTGGACGAGGTGACGGAGCTGGGGACCCGCTTCGGCATCGTGACGCCGTACACCAGCTTCCTGGCGCTGGAGCCGGGGATGCAGCCGGTGGCCGAGCAGGACTTCTCCGGGCGCCCCATGCCCGCGGACGCGGTGGGCCGGCCCTCCGGCGGCGTTCGCCCGCAGGTCCGCACGCGGCCCTCCGCCGGGAACGCGCCACCGCCGTCGGCGCCGCCTCCGCCCAGCGTGGTGACGGGGCAGGGCGCGGTGTCGGAAAGCCGGCTGAGCCGCGAACGGCAGGAGGCGCTCACGCTGGACGAGGTGGTCGTCACGGGTGAATCCACCATGCAGCGCGTGGGAACGCGCACCTTCTACCTGCGCGGCGGCGTGTGGACGGATTCCGAGATCCAGGCCGACACGCGGCTGCCGGAAACGACGGTGACGTTCGGGAGCGACGAGTACTTCGCCCTCATCCGCCGCGTCCCCGCCCTGGCACCGTACCTGGGGCTGGGCGAGCAGGTGGTGGTGATCCACGACGGGCGCATCTACCGCGTCCGGGCCGCGGCGCAGTAGAATACCTCCGGCTCACCACCCGGACGCGGGGAGGACGCGGGGCCGGCGGCTCCGCGTCCTCCGCATTTCGGCGGCGCTCCCGATGCTGGGAGTTGACGATAATCGTTGTGAGGATTACCTTGGTTGTCATCAACGCGTAGCGGAGGCAGACGCATGTCGGGGCGCATTCAGGCGGAGCTCAAGCAGACCAAGCCGTTCGGCAGCCTGGAGGAGGAGGCGTATCTCAACGTGATGCGCACCTCCAACGCGCTGAACCAGGGAATCGCTGACCTGCTGCGCGGCTACGACCTTACCCAGGCGCAGTACAACGTGCTCCGCATTCTGCGCGGCGCGGGCGAGAGCGGGCTGAACGCCAGCGAGATCGCGGGACGGATGATCAGCCGCGACCCCGACGTTACGCGGCTGGTGGACCGGCTGGAGAAGCGCGGGCTGGTGGACCGCTGGCGCTGCAGCGAGGACCGGCGGGTGGTGTGGACGCGCATCTCGCAGACGGGGCTGGACCTGATCAACCCGATCGACGCGCCGCTGAACGAGCTGCACCGCCGCCTGCTCTCGCACCTGTCGCGGGAAAAGCTGCAGACGCTCATCGAGTTGCTGGAGGAGGCGCGGGACGGCGCATGAGCCGTTTCGTTTAGCCATATACGCGTTACAACGAATATCCGCACAACGCTGTAGTTGATGTGGATCATCGCACCCCGGCGGAGTCCGGGGCAAACCCACCGGGCGCACGGCGCGCCCGCCAGACCAGGAGAATGACATGACCGCTCGCGACAACCGCTTCGGCGACTGGGGACTCACCGTGCTGCGCGTGGTGACGGGGCTCGTGTTCTTCATGCACGGCTATACCAAGGTGTTCGTCTGGGGCTTCGAGGGGACGGCGGCCGGCTTCGGGCAGATGGGGATTCCGCTGGCGAACATCGCCGGGCCCTTCGTGGGGCTGCTTGAGCTGCTGGGCGGGCTGGCGCTGATCGTGGGGCTGGTGACGCGGTGGATCTCCATCCCGCTGGCGGTGACGATGGTCGTCGCGATCGTGCAGGTGCACCTGGCCAAGGGCTTCTTTGCCCCCGAGGGCTACGAGTTCCCGCTGACCCTGCTGGCCGCGACCATCGGCCTGACACTCTCCGGCGGCGGCGCCCTGGCGGCGGACAACCTGATCGCGGCGCGCCGCTCCACCCCCGCGGCCAGGCTCGGCGGCGCCCCGCGCCCACTCCACGCCTGAGTTCCGACGTCGCGCGGCACCATCAACGCGGCGGATCCGGAAACATCGACGGAGTGCAAGACGCTCCCGGGCATCCACGCGGATGCCTGGGAGCGTTTTGCGTGCTGGTCAGGGAACGACGGCACTGCATCCGTAACAGGATGTGCACTTCTGCCTTGATGTGACCACTTGGCGCTCTTCTTTCGCCAGCACCCGAACCGGTTTGTGTCCGCCGGGCTCTCACCCCTACCATTCACTTCGTTTACTTCATAGTCTCCGCGCCGTTCACACCCGCACTGCCTATCGCTGATCGCGCCTCTGGAGAGGCGGCAGTGCAGGGGTCTTGCGCACATGTCAGATCGGACATACATTCATGGAGACGAAGAGCAAGCCACTGGTGTGGGTACATGGCGAGGTGAAGTCGCCGCCATTTTCGCCGGCAGCGCGGCAGGAAGCGGGTGAGATGTTGAGGCTGCTTCAATCGGGCGAGTCGCTGGCGATGCCGCACTCGCGACCCATGCCCAGCATTGGCCCCGGCTGCCACGAGTTGCGGATCGTAGACGTGAGCAGGAGCTGGCGCATCGTCTACTGCATCCGGCCGGAGGCGATCGTGGTCCTTTGCGTATTCCAGAAAACCACGCAGACCACGCCGGTTCACATCATCGTGGCCTGTAAGCGCCGGCTACGTGGCTACGACGAATTCACGGGAGACAGGTGATGGACGAGAGCAAGCGCAAGCGGCTGGAGGCCAACGGCTGGAAGGTCAGCGATACCCAGGAGTTCCTGGGGCTCACCGATGAGGAGATGGCGTACATCGACCTGCGGATCGCGGTCAAGAAGGCGCTGCGTACCCGGCGTGAGGCCCAGGGAATCACGCAGCGGGCGCTGGCCAACCGCATCGGGTCCAGCCAGTCGCGCGTCGCCAAGATCGAGGCGGGCGACCCGTCGGTTTCGCTCGACCTGCTCATTCGCGCCCTGCTGGCAACCGGGGCCACCCTGGCCGACATCGCCGATGCCATCGCGCCGGAGCGGGTCCAGGCGTGAGGGATTGGACCTGAACGAAAGGGGGGCGGCTCCACACGGAGCCGCCCTCTCGCGTTCCCGCCTGCGGATCGTCAGGCGCCGATGAGCTCGGCGAGGCGCTCGCTGGCGCGGCGGGCACGGTCCAGGCGCGCGCGATAGGTGGCCTCGGCCTCCGTGAGGCGCGCGTCGCAGAAGGGGCAGATCTCCTCGTCGGGGCCGACGAAGCGCGAGCAGCCACGGCAGAGCACCAGCAGCGGCGGGGTCCGGCGCTTGAGCGCGGGTCTGGGGCCGGCGTACGGCGCGGGGTAGCGGACTTCGGCCGGAGCGGCGTCCCCATCCACCGGAACGCCGTTGGCACGCCGGGCCAGGGCCATGACGTCGATGGTTTCGGTGACGGCGTCCATGGGCTCCAGGACCAGATCGAAGCGGCCGTGATCGAACGAGCAGCCGGGCGCGCTCTGCACCTGCACCACGCGCTCGCGCAAGCCGTGCCCGGCCAGCTCAAGCGCGCGGTGGTGGCAGTAGGGGTTGTTGCCGCGCTCGCCCAGCAGCGAGTGCGATGTCCAGTTGCAGCCGCCGCGGCAGATCTCGGCGTAGTAGCAGCCCGCGCAGAAGCCCCACAGGTCCTCGGTGCCGCGCTCGCGGGTGAACGCCATGGGGTTGTCGGCGGCGCGCCAGATGTCGGCGAGGGGGATGTCGCGGATGTTGCCGCCGGCGTACGGGTTGGTGGGGAGCGACGGGCACCCCTTGATGGTGCCGTCTGCCTCGATGCCGATGGTGGTCTGCCCCGCCATGCACCCCGCGTAGTGCGCCCGGCCGTCGCCGGAGCCGCGCCAGAGGTGCTCGTACGGCCCGTAGTATCCCACGTTGTTCCCCGCCTGCAGCAGCAGCCCGCGCACCTCGCCCACGTGGTACAGCTCGGCCAGAAGCGGCATCACCTCCAGCAGGTCGTACGGCTGCAGCAGCAGATCGGGATTGTCGGCGGCGCGGCCCATGGCCACGGTCAGCTGCACCTGCCAGTTCCTGGCCTGGTGCGCGATGAACACCTCCTGCAGCTGGCGCAGGTGGGGGATGACGGGCTTGCTGATCTGCGTGTTTACACTGGCGACCAGACCGTTGTCGCGGATGGCGTCCAGCGCGGCCAGCGCGTCGTCGTACGAGCCGCGGACACCGCGGATGGCGTCGTGCACCTCGCGCGGGCCGTCGATCGAGACGCCTGCGCCCACCAGCCCCGCTTCCGCCGCTTCGCGGATCCGCTTTGCGGTGAGCCGATAGCCGCCGCTCTGCATGGTGGGCGCCATGCCGTGGTCGCGGATGGCGCGGATGATCTGCAGCCAGTCGCGGCGCATGAACGCCTCGCCGCCGATGAGGGTGATCTCGCGGGTGCCCAGCGCCGCCAGTTCGCGCACCACACCCAGCGCCTCTTCGGTCGAGAGCTCGTCGGGACGCGCCTTGCCCGCGCGGGAGCCGCAGTGATGGCACTTGAGGTTGCACGCCAGCGTGACCTCCCACACCACGTGCACGGGCACGTGGCCGCGCACGTCGGCCTCGCTGACGTAACGCTCGGGTGGACGGCGCTCGGCGATCATCGGCTCAGACGGCCTTGAGGGCGGCGTCCAGCTCCGCCAGCGCGGCCGAAACGTCGGCGGCGGACGCATGGCCGGGGTTGGATGCCAGCCACGCCTGCGCGCTGGCGGCCTGCTGCTGCATCCGCGCGGTGTCGCCGCTGGCGATCGCGTCGCGGATGGGCGTGCCGTACGGGATCATGGGACCGCAGATGGGGCCCAGGACGGGATCGGTGATCGGCGGGCAGGGGAGCTCGGACATGGGCTTTGCCTCAAATCGAGAGAATCAAGAGAGTCCACCGCGGAAACGGGCGCGTGGCTGAGCGGAGCGGAATCGACCGTAGCAGTGGTCTCGCTGCGCCTGTGCCTGGACAGGAGCGTAGGACAGCGGATGCGGAGCATGCATCCGCCGACGCGAATTGCTGCTTATAAGCGACACCTGGTGATCAGCTCTCGCCCAGCGCGTCGTTGAGCTCGCGCAATGCCTTCTGCACGTGGCCGAAGTCCGAGTGGCCGGGATTGTCCTTCGCCCACTGCTGTGCGCGCTCACGCATCTGGCGCATCTGGGTGGTGTCGCGGCTGGCGATGGCCTCGCGGATGGCGGTTCCGTACGGGGGAACAGGGCCGAAGCTGGCATCTCTCTCGACCATTCGTAGCCTCCCTGCAAGGGTGATGGGATTGTACCGCGCAAGCGTGAATGCGGGATGATCCGCATCGCCAATCTAGGCGGTTGCCGTGTGTGCATCCAAGGTTTTCTTACAGGGCGGCGGTCGGCCTTTACTGCCGTTCAATGCCGTGGTGAGTTGCTTCGTGGGGACGACGGAAAGGATTGGGCCGGCTTTTTCGCCCAGATGCTAGCTCATGTGTGAGGCAGGCGAGGTCCTCCGGTCGCGAACAAGCGGTTGCGTGACCTCAGGTTGGGCGTGGGCGCTCCCTCAGGAAGTCAACGTCGGGAGGGCGCGGGTCGGGCGTTCCGCCTCAACAGTTGTTGCAGCGCTGGCTGGCCGGACGATTTACGGCGGGTCCGGAACCCCGGCGGCGCGTGGAGTCGTCGTCCCGCGGCGCGGCAACTTGTGTTTGCCGCAGGGGCCGTCTATTCTGAGCCGCGCGGAAAAACCGCTGCTTCCAACGCTTTCATCGCCTCATCCGGCGGCACTCGCAATCTCCCGATCCATGACGACCGTACGCCGCATCTTCCGGCCGCGCGCGCTTGCGTATGCGCTGCTGCTGGCCGCGCTCCCCGCCCGCGCGCAGGAGTTTCGCGCGGCCGCCACGTTCGTGCAGATCAACGACGTCTACCGCATCGACGCGGTGGAGAACGGCGCGGTGGGCGGGCTGGGCCGCGTGGTGACGGTGGCGGAGCGCGCGCGGCGCGCCACGGGTGCGCCGGTGCGGGTGCTGCACGCGGGCGACTTCATCGCCCCCTCGCTCGAAAGCCGGTACTTCGAGGGGCAGCAGATGATCGACGCGCTGAACTTTCTGCACGCGCGCGCACCGATGATCGCGGTGCCTGGGAACCACGAGTTCGACGAGCGGCGGCCGGGGATGCTGGCCAACGCCCTCAACGCGTCGCGCTTTCCCTGGCTGGCGGCCAACGTCCGCCTGCACACGGGCGACGCGGCGGCCGACCGGCGGCTGGGCACGGACACGGTAATCGAGTCCGGCGGCATGCGGATCGGCATCTTTACCCTCACCTTTCTCGACGCGCCTCGCGACTACGTCGTCTGGGACACGGCGTTCGTGGCGCAGGCGGAGCGCTCCATCCAGGCGCTGGAGGCGCGCGGGGTGGATGCCATCGTGGGCCTGACGCACCTGGACCTGAGCGTGGACCAGCGGATCGCGGCGCTGCGGGGTGCCCATCCCAAGCTCATCTGGATCGCGGGCGGGCACGAGCACTTCCTCATCCACCATCCCCTCACCGACAGCACGGCGGCGATCACCAAGGGCGACAGCAACGCGCGGCGCATCTGGCAGGTGGTGCTGGGACGCAGCGGCGGGCAGCCGGCGCTGCGGGCGGATTCCGTCGTCCTGGACGCATCCGTCGCCATCGACCCGGCGTACCAGCGCGAGGTGCAGCAGAAGTGGGCGGCGCGGATGCGGGAGAAGGTGCCGTTCTTCGACCAGGTGATCGGGCGCAGCGCCACACGGATGGACGCGTCGGAAGAGGTGGTGCGCAACCAGGAGAGCGCCTGGGGCAACTGGCTGGCGGACCAGATGCGCACGGCATTCCCCACGATCCCCGCGGACGTGGCGGTGCTGAACGGCGGCGCCATCCGCATCGACGACGTGATCGAGGGCGAGATTCGCTGGGAGCACCTGGCGCGCACCTTCGGGTTCCCCACGCGCGTGGGGCTGGTCTGGCTGCGCGGACGCGACCTGAAGGAGACGGTGCTGGAGCGCAGCGTGGGTGGCGGGCGCGGCGAGGGGCGCTTTCTCCACGTCTCCGGCCTGCACTTCGCCTTCGACCGCTCGCGACCCGCGAACCAGCGCGTGACGTCCGTGGAGATCCAGCGCGGCACCGCGTGGGAGCCGCTGGATGACAACCGCGTCTACATCGTCGCCGTACCGGACTACATGTTCAGCGGCGGCGACGGCTACACGTTCCACAACCGCGCCATCCTTAGCGTGCCTCCCGGCGCCGACCTGCGGCTGATCGCGTTCGACGCGCTCTCCGCCGCGTACGCGCGCGGCGAGGCAATCGCGCCGGCGGTGGAGGGGCGGCTGATGGAGGCGGGGGTGCAGCCGTAGGGTGAACGGGTGAACGGGTGAACGGGTGAACGGGGATGATAATGATCATCTGCCGAATCGCCCGGGAAGCAGGTCGGCAAGCTGGACTGAGATCCATCGAGACCCACTCAAGGAGAGTCTGCGTTGAGCGAAGCTTTTTCCACCGCCGCGTTCGCGCCCAGCGAGCTGGTGATCCTGTTCGGCGACCGGTTTGTGCCGGAGGCCGGGATGCTGGGGTCGAAAGAGGAGATCCTGACCAGCGGCGTGAAGGTGAGCTCCGAAAAGCTGATGAGCGCCGCGATCAAGGCGGCGCTCTACGCGGTGCACCGTTCCGGCGCGGCGAAGCTGCAGATGCGCGCGGGCAAGGCACTGTTCGGGCTGATGAACACCCAGAAGCTGTTTCTGCTGCAGGGCCCCGGCTCCGCGCAGTTCCCCGCCGGCTCGCTGGAGGCGTACCTGGTGGATCAGGCGGCGCTGGAACGGGAGGTGGAGGACGTGCTGAAGGCGTTCATCGAGGAGGAGTCGAACAACCCTTCGCAGCGCGCGCTGGGGCTGATGAAGCGCGGCATGTCGGAGCGGGGGATGCTGGAGGCGCAGATGAAGAAGTCGATGCTCATCTTCGCCACCGTGGACTACGTGCTCCCCGCCGCCACGCGCATGGCCGCCGAGGCCGAGTCGCTGGAGCCCGTGCAGCAGCTTCTGCGTGAGTTCGAGCAGCGCGAGCCGGAGCTGGACATGGCAGTGCAGAAGGACATCGACGCCGCGCGGGTGTTCATGACCAGCAGCGGTGACTGACGGGGTGACGGGGTGACGGGGTGACGGGGCAAGATGAGGATCGAGCAGAGAACATCACCAGAGAACCAGGTCGGAAGAGGACGATGAAGCAATTTCTGTATGCGATTGGCCTCGTGGGGCTGCTCACGGCGGGGATCGTGTTCTTCGTGATGAAGGACGCAGCGGCGGACAGCAAGCGGCAGACGGCGGAGGCGCCGACCATCGGGTTCGTGGCCACGCCCACGCGCTGGCACGACGGCGACGACTACCAGGACGGGCACACGCTGACCTTCTCCTTTGTCGACGCCGCCAACGGCGTGCACGCGCACACGATGGAGCAGATCAGCTGGTACAAGCCCGAGACCACCTACAAGGTGTGCTACAATCCGCAGGACGCCAACGACTGGAGGCTCTATCCATCCGAGCACGCGTGCGGTAGCTAAGGGTGTGAGGGTGTGAGGGTGTGAGGGTGTGAGGGTGTGAGGGTGTGAGGGTGTGAGGGTGTGAGGGTGTGAGGGTGTGAGGGTGTGAGGGTGTGAGGGTGTGAGGGTGT